>NZ_JAAHHM010000249.1:0-5093 GCF_010692445.1 Moorena sp. SIO3E8
TTCGGTGGCCGCTCATCAGGATTCACCATGGCTCAATTACTTGTCTGTTCTGAGTTTCACACGACTCGAACCCTGAGGCAATCCCCCCTCTTGACAAAAGGCTTTTTCTCTTAACTTGTCACCAATGCCCTAACCCCAGGTTTTCTTGTAACTCTGGTAAACGGTGCAAAAACACTGCTCCTAACAATAACAATAACAAGGCTACCTCATAACTGCGAGACACATGGGTAGTCCACAATTCAATGCCTGGAGGACGTAAATTCACTTCTACTGAACGATGGGGACAGGCTTTCAAACAGGTCATGCACAACACACAATCCCGGTTATCTTCCAATTGTGCTGGGTGAGAGTACAAAGGACAACCATCGGTTTCCATGCCCTCCCCTTTTTCGGGTCCACCTTTATAACATTGATAGGTA
Organism: Moorena sp. SIO3E8; assembly: GCF_010692445.1. Taxonomy (NCBI): domain Bacteria; kingdom Bacillati; phylum Cyanobacteriota; class Cyanophyceae; order Coleofasciculales; family Coleofasciculaceae; genus Moorena; species Moorena sp. SIO3E8. Next base: position 420 of record NZ_JAAHHM010000249.1, read on the forward strand.
CTACATTCCGCTGAACATATTCCTTGTTGTGCTCGTAATTCCGTTATCGATAGTTTAGCGAACATGCCATTCATGCCGCCAATGGGACATAAATAGCGGCACCAGAAGCGTCGCTCGAAAATAGCGGAACATATCATCGCACCCGCTGTAATTAATAACAGTAGACAAGCGGAAAGATAAGCGGTATTTTCCAAATCCCACAATTCTTCCCACAATAAAATCAAGAAGAATAAGCCAAACAAAAACCAACCTCCCCACTTTTGAGCCTGTTCTCGGGGCCAACGTTTTAACTTACGGGGAAATAGCCACAGGGATAATTTCTGAGTAACTTCCCCATAAATCATGAATGGACAAACTGCACACCATAACCTACCCACAAAGGGAAAACTAATTAATACTAAGGGCCACCACCACGCCCAGAATAAATTAAGCGCAAAGTTTTCTTGACGATTCTGGGGTCCGATAAATAAAATAGCAACAATAATCGCAAAAGCGGTTAAGGTAAAGCCATAATTAATCCGGTCTGGCCACCAAGGGCTGCGGAGAAAGCGACGTAACCCTGGATAAGAATTTAAGAGATTGAGACGGAATTTCTTTTTCTTACTTTGGGAGGGCCAGATAATTTCTTCAGTTACTTCTGAACATCCTTCTAACTGCACAATGGCTCGTTCAACTAAATTGTATAGTTCCCTGAGATTATTGGGAAAATCATACGCCTGTAATCGCCGTAATGCTTCGGGAGTGAGCCGGTTTTTATTAATACATTTAGCACGAGATATGATACTAATATAGTAGTTTACTATATCACCAATGTCGGCTTTTCGTACCCGTAGTGGTGGCACTTTAATCAATTGTCCTGCCACTGAATCAATCTCTGGCAGTTTTCTCTCGGCAATCATGATAATCCGAGCCTGACTGGTAGAGACGTTGGCTGCTACAACATTTGTACGTTCTTGGGAACGGTTGACTGGAGTATAGGTATTGGTTCTAAGTAAATTAGCGATTTCTGGAATCAGTTCTGGGCTAAGTTCTTGAATATTATTTAATAGTAGAGTTCCTTGACCTAAGGCTTCAATTAACCCAGGTTTTCCCCCGGCACGACCAAATAATTCTGCGACCCTGGCTTGTAATTTAGAGCAATCGACTTTAATCATGGCTTCTCGCCGATAGGGAGAACTAAAATGAATCAAGGCTGCTATGTTATCTTTTTCCAGTCCAGGTTCTCCGAAGATTATCACCGATTCACGGTTTTCCGCTGCTTGTTTAACTTGCGATCGCAATCGCACCCCATAGCGACTTTTCCCAATAATCCCCCGTTTGGCTTTACTAACCAGATATGGTCGTAAGATAGTTTGACGCTCTTGTTCATAGGCTAGCTGAGCGGATAACTCTTCTACTTCTTCAGCCAGTTGTTGGGAGAAAGCTTGGGTAATTTCTGGATAGTGTTCCACAAGTGCTCGAAATTCGGAAGCACTGACAAACCAAAACTGACATTCGTTGAGGGTAATTAAGGTTTGCTCAACAGGTTTGTTCAATAATAGAGCTTGTAGATTAATTACTGCCCCAGGGAGTAAACCCACAGCTTGCCAATCTTCACTATTGCTTTCGATCCGACCTGAGCGGAGAATATATAATCCTGGGGGAGGGGTGTTGGCTAGCACTAAGGTTTGGTTTGCTGGCACAATCCGCTCTTCCAGCTTAGGTGCTAGATTCTCTAACACTTCCTGAGTCAAAATACTCAGAGCAGTTCGTTGTTTTAGCCACGTCACTAAGTCTGGAAGGTTCATGATTGGCTCCAGGATAGACAGTGATGGGAAGTTCAGTTAATCAAAATATTATTATGGTTAGGGGAATTTTGTTAATTGTTAATTGTTAATTGAATAGTAATAATCTAGGAGCAGTCTTTTCAAGCTCCGAGATGATAAGTAAAGATACAACTTTCACGGGAATATAGCTCTGGTCGTGCCTAACGCCAAAGCTCGCTCTTTGAAGAATACAATTTAGACTACTATGTTAAGTTATCGAAACGAGCACGGAGGGATTTGAACCCCCGACACCCAGAACCGGAATCTGGTGCTCTATCCACTGAGCTACGCGCCCTCATGCTTGAGTGACTATATCAAGCGTGACTTTATCTGATTAGCTTTAATAATAGCACACTATTGCAATTATATATTATACATGACTTGAGCACCGAAAACTGTAAACCGTTTTAAATCTGCCTAAGCTTGTGCCATCGGCTACAGATAACTTGCCGGATCGACAGGTTCACCGTTTTTACGAACCTCAAAATGGAGGTGGGGACCGGTAGAGAAACCCGTAGACCCAACGGTTGCGATCGCATTTCCTCGTTTCACCGATTCTCCCTTACTCACCAAGAGTCTACTGGCATGACCATAGAGGGTAGCAATACTGTCGCCATGGTCAATAATTACTGTATTGCCATAACCACCATACCAACCAGCAAAAATTACTGTACCGCTATCTGCTGCTCGAATAGTACTGCCATAACTAGCCCCAAAGTCAATCCCAGAATGGAACCGAGATGTACCTAGAATGGGGTGACGTCGCCAACCAAAACTACTGGTAATGGAGCCATTACTGGGATAAAGCAGCTGACCAGTATTAAAAACAAAAGTTTTGCGAAGCCTTGCCTTCCTAGCTGCCGCAATCTTGTTTTGACGGGCAATCTCTCGTTGAATCAAGATGACAAGATTTTTAGAATCTTCTGCTAACTGGGCTTGGGATGCTTCTAAAGCTTGTCGGTTAGAATTGAGTCGCTCAATCAGTTGTTGCTGTGTTTTGAGCTGAGCTTGAAACTGCTTCTTTTTGGCTAGGAGTTGCTGTTTAAGTAAGGAAACTCGGTTTTTTTGAGCCTCTATCTCGGTTTTGCGTTGGTTAATGCTGTCGGCTTCAGCTTTTAAACTAGTTAAGATTTTCTGGTCTGTTTGATAGACTAACTTCAATCGGCGGCGTTGAGCCAGAAATTCGTTGATATCTTGACTTTTGAGCAGGATATTCGAGCCAACTTCAGCAGTGGGCTGGCGCTGTAGAAAACGCAGTCGAGCAATGATTGCAGCACGCTTTTCGTAATAGCTTCTCTCGGCAATTGCTAAATCCTCCTGCAACTGGTCTAGACGCTGGTTAGCGAGTTGGATTTGCCCATTGTAATCCTGGTTAGCCGTATCAGTAGACTTGAGATTAAGCTCAATCACACCCAGCTTCTTCTGAGCAGATTGCTCCACATTAGATATGCGATCGCTTTCCTTAATAATACTAGACCGCTGCTGCTCAATATGTTGCTGTATTTGTTGCAGGGTATCTACTGCTCCTGGGTTTACTGCTCCTGGGTTTACTACTTCTGGGTTGGTTGAGGGAGAAGTACTCCCTGGAATTGTGACGATTAGCAGCCAAAGCAGACAGCCTAAACAAACTCTCCCTATGCCGTGTAAGCCATACCAATCCCTAACCCTACCAAAGGCGTTGAAGTTTTTGGTATAAATTCCCCTCTGCCGAATTTCCTTAACCACAGACTATCTCAGTATTGTGAACAATCATCGAAAAAATTCCCGAATACAGCTGTCAACGGTTGTAGATCAATTTATCCTGACGACAGTTAAACACTCCTTGGATATTATCTACTACTGCTGCCCCATAGTTAAGACTGAGGGTAAACCATTAGTGTTGTCATTATGGGGACTAGTGTTTACTATTTAGGTATCTAAGGTATTTGAGCTGGGAAATCATACATCAAAGTAAACACCACAAACCCTAGCAACAACCTCAGCGCAAACCTCAGTCCTCTAGTCTATTTAAGTAAGGGAAATCAAGTATACAGCGGGTTGAAATTCCGTGAATTACAGTATATATCTCGTTTTTTGGGGAGATGACAATAGGCAACAGAAGACTTGATCGTTCTGTTCTCAATTCCCCTTTACCCGTTCCCTAACTGTTCACTTTGGGGGAATTGAGACTTTTTTTCAGTAAAATTGTTACTTTAGCCTAATTTTCGGTAACTCTGTAAAGGTAGCTCATCTCAAATCCGGTCAAATAATGATTATATCCCTGATCGGGTAATTGGTAATTCGTAATTGGAAATTAGTAGTTGACGATTCCCGATTGCCCATTACCAAACATCAAGGGAATAGTTAACAAAACAGTAATTAACCGGACTTGATATCATCAGAGTTTTCAGTCAATCAGACCGACTTAAAACTTGTAATTAAACCAATATTAGGATTGAATTTAGTTATGACGGTACTAGCAGGATTTTACGTTTCTGGCGCTCTCTACTTTTTTGCGATCTGGTTTCAAGCTTTCCAGAAAGACACTAATTTATCTCCTGAGCAAATCCGCATATCTTGGATAGTGTTGACGATAGCAACCGTTTTTTGGCCAATCGTTGCCCCGATTGCTAATTTGGAGAAGAGTTCTATAAAAAAAGCTTCTTTAGTTCAGGAACCAGATGTGGATGCTAAGAAAACAGCGATGGCAGCTGAGCTATCCCGCACTTAATTGGTAAACATAAATTGAATGATACTGATATTATACCAATTTTAAAAAGTCGTGTCATACTTAAATGAATACCTAGGGTAAACGCATCTTGTTGGGTAACCGGGGATAGTTCTCAATAAACCCGGCCTGATTGTGCTTGTTGACAAGGCATTGTCTTGA
>NZ_JAAHHM010000025.1:0-98830 GCF_010692445.1 Moorena sp. SIO3E8
CAGAACTGATTGGGGCAGCAGTTCCAGAGCTTCAAAGCTATTTGGGATAGCTGGCGGTTTGATTTCCATGGTTCTACACTACTACTCATCCTTCCCTTTTTGTCAACCCCATCACCTGAATGCTTACGACGGCTGAATGCTTACCCTAAAACTATAATCAATAACTAATAACTAGGTAGGAACGAAAACTGTCATGGTGGACGAAGCAGTTGTATCGATTAAGCATCTCAACCATTACTTTGGTAAGGGTTTTCTACGGAAACAGGTTTTGTTTGATATTGACCTAGACATCCACCAAGGAGAAATTGTGTTGATGACTGGTCCTTCGGGATCGGGTAAGACGACATTACTAACCCTAATCGGAGGATTGCGATCGCCTCAAGCTGGTAGTCTCAAAATTCTAGGACAGCAACTCCTCGGAGCCAATAAACGTCATTTTATAGCAGTGCGGCGTCATATTGGCTATATTTTCCAGGCTCATAACTTACTCAAGAGTTTAACAGCTCGCCAAAATGTGCAAATGTCAGCAGAACTACATCCAGAACTTTCTACTAAAGATGCTATTACTAAATCAGTAGCTATATTGGAAGCAGTGGGGTTAGGTAAGTGGGTGAATTACTACCCAGATAAACTTTCTGGAGGACAAAAACAACGAGTCGCGATCGCTCGTGCTTTAGTGGGTAATCCCAAGATACTCTTAGCAGATGAACCAACAGCAGCACTAGACAGTAAATCCGGTCGTGAAGTGGTGGATTTAATGCAGCAGTTAGCTAAAGAACAGGGATGTACAATTTTACTGGTTACTCACGACAATCGAATTCTCGATATTGCTGACCGGATTGTTAATATGGAAGATGGGCATCTTAATGGTATCAAAGCAGTCACTTAAGCTGGACTAACTTTAGCACGATGCAGCAACTTATCACCAATGCGGTAGCCAGTGTAACGTACCCTAACCCGATCACCTGGTTGAGCACTGCCTGACATGAGTTGGTGTTGTTGTGGATCGTAAGGGAGTTCGTCCCCCACAGATGCGATCGCATCCACACCCCATTTTTCTAGCAACTGTTCCACTGGCTTTACCAGGGGCAATAATCTCACAGCTGGTAACTGCTCATTCTGTTGTGCCGCATAAGCAGCAGTCGGCCATTGCACTAGCCAGGATTCTAGCACTTGTAAACTAGATTGCTGAAACTCTTGCATTAAAGTCTCGCGCTGCTGTTCCAACTGCTGTTCTAGACGCTGGTACTCCTGCTTGAATGTTGAGTCTTCCTCCTGTAACGTAGAAACAGAATCTGGCAAAAACATAACCAGTAACTGATTCACCGACACCTGCAACGCTTGAGCAAGTTTCAGCAGCGTTTTTACCTGCATCTGCGACACCTGACCTTTCCGCAAACGCCTCAGTTGCAACTCCGAAACATCAGCCCTGAGACTGAGTTGCTTAAAACTAGGAATACCCACTTTTGCCATAAGTTGTCGCAACTGTTCACTGTAATTGGGATAGGAAGACTCGGTCATTTCCAGGCTGAAGTATCAAGGATAAAGGATAACAGGAGAAGATTTATAAATCTGATCAACTCCAATAGAGTAATCATCATATCCCTTATTGTGATTATTGGTAAGTGCGATCAGCTAATCGCTGATCGCCAACTGCTGAATGCTTACCAAATTAGATATTTGCTCAAAGTGCATTTACCCAGAAATCAGCGGTTACAATCTCACCATTACGCTTAAATTGACCCCACACTTTATATGTGCCTTTTTCAGGAAATTGGGTAGCAAAACGTATCGGTTCAGTAGTTTTACCTGGAAGTGCGTGAGCATGAATGTAATCAGATGCTGTTATAGATTCTGATTTTTTAACAATTACTAAATGACCAGCTTCTCCCAAATAAGGTTGTAAATCAGTAACCGGATTATTATTAGTAGCATCTTTTAATTTAAAGCTAATCATGACTTCTTCATTAGCCTTAACTTTGGGTTGATCAAAACTCAGCTCAACCTTGGTATTGCCAAAAACTTTAGTGTTTTTAATTTCTATATCAGTTAGAGATGAACTATTTCCTGGTGCTTTTACTTTTAGTACGGAAACTCGCTCTGGGTTTCCAGTCGGTTTGTAATCGCTAAAAAGGGTGTAATTACCAGGTTGAGGAAAATTAGCTTCAACTTCAAAGCGTCCATTACCTTTGTAATCAGGATGAATATGATCGTAAAAATCAAGATCATCACTGACTACAATTAAATGCATTATTTTTTCTTGGAAAATCTCAAAATCAGGAACAGCATTTCCCTCAGAGTCTTGAATCTCAATTACCAAATTATTTGGTTTATCTAAATTAATTGTTGAGGGAGTCGTTAGTATAGCTTTAGTATTTACAGATGGTTTATTTCCGTGACCATGGCTACCATGGTGATGACCATGCTCATTGTGATTATGGTGACCATGGTGTTTATCTCCCTCAACAGATGCATCTCCAGATTGCACTGGTGTTGAACAACTTTGAGCCAGAAATAAAGTAGAACTAACTAGTAATGCGCTAACCAAACGATTCATGATGTCTTTACCCAAAAAAGTTATTCAAAATTTATTGTTTAAAGGAAAAGCGACCGTTGATTTTTTTTCCGTTAATGTCAGTTTGAATGACCACCTTATATTCCCCAGTAGCTTTCCCTGGTAAAAAAGCAGCGTAATGTTTACCAGCCTGATCATAGCTGAAATCTAGATTCTTTTGCTCACCATTTGGTAACTGGATTTGAGCCTTGACTTTGGCATTAGATACACTTTTGTGTTCCTCACCCTGTTGTAGAAAAAAGTCTAAGTGAATTCCCTGTTTTTCTACAATAGGCAACAATTCTAAATGATAAGGTCCAGATTCAATAATTTGACCACCTTGGGAATAACCATCCCCATTAGTGTGGGAGTGATTGTGACCATCATTGGAAGAGTGAACTTCATTAGTTTTTGCAGTTGTCTCTGAGGAAGTAGTTTTATTAGTATCCTGTGTACTATTGCCGCAAGAGGCTAAAAACATCAATACCACACTAGAGATAACAATTAAATTTGACTGCAACCACGAACTCATAGTTTGACTCCTTTAAAACTAATTTATTTTTTTGATAAGCACTAAAACTATTTACATTTAATAAAGCGGTTTTACTGACTATGAAGTAGACAATTTGTTTTTATGCTCCCTGCTCCCTGCTCCCTGCTCCCTGCTCCCTGTCACTATTGACCCACCACTGAACCACTTTTAAAAGATGAATTTAATTCTTCAGGTGAAATCTCTGGAGTGATTGGTTTAGATATGAAAAAGCGACCAAACTGAGCATACAAAGCTGGTAATACCAATAAGGTTAAAGCTGTAGACGTAAACAATCCTCCCAGCACAACTATTGCCAATGGCTGTAAAATTTCTTTCCCTGCCCCCGTGCCAATTACCAGAGGAACCATCCCTAAAGCTGAAGTCAACGCCGTCATTAAAATTGCCACTAATCGTTCCATTGAACCTTCAATGATTACTTGCTTTAAAGGCATTCCCTGAGCCAATTTATTGTTGTAATTATCTACCAGAAGTAAACCATTGCGGGTAGCAACACCAAAGAGAGTGATAAAGCCTACCATGGAAGCAACAGAGAGAATACCACCACCGAGGGCAACGGAAAAAATTCCCCCAGTTAATGCTAGAGGCAGATTGAGCATAATCATTACTGTTGCTGAAATTGACTTGACAGCAAAGTACATTAAAACAGCAATCACAATCAGTGCCAGAGTACCGAATACTAGTAAACTTTGAGATGCTCGTTGTTCTGATTCAAACTGTCCTCCATATTGGATAAAGTAACCGGAAGGTAATTGCACTCTCTCCTTGACTTTGGCTTGAATCTCTTCAACTACACTACCTAAATCTCGATCAGCAACGTTAGCTGAGACCACAATCAGCCGAGAAACGTTTTCGCGGTTGATGGTGTTGGGTCCCTTACCATAACTAATGTTAGCAACTTGGGCAAGAGGAATCTTAGTGCCCGTGGGAGTGTCAACTAGCAGGTTGCTAATGGTATTAAGATTATTGCGGTATTCGGCTTTCAACCACACTACTAAATCAAATAACTGTTGCTCTTCCAGTACTTGCGAGACAACTCTACCATTGAGAGCAGTTTCAACAATGTCTGAAAGCTGACCAACACTAAGACCATAACGAGCAGCAGCAGTGCGGTCAAACGTAATTTGCACCTGTTTGATCGGAATTTGGGGTTCAAGAATTAGATCCACCACACCAGGAATATCTTGCATGGCATCTCGAACTTGAGCACCAATAGTTCGTAATTCGGAGAGTTCTGGACCAAAAATTTTGACTGCGATCGCACTCCTGACTCCTGAGAGGACTTCATCCATGCGATGGGAAATAAAACCACCAATACTAGGGGCTACCCCCGGTAACTTGGCAAATTCCTCACGGAGTTTCTCAATCGTTGCTTTTCGGTCTTTCATCCCCTCCTCTGAAATTTCCACATCCAAATGGCCGAGAGTAACACTACCAGCATCAGCATCACCGGGAGCACGCCCTGAACGTAACTGCACTGACTCAAACCGAGGGTCATCTTGAAGAGCTAGTTGCATGGCTGAACCAGCGCGATTCGTCATTTCCAGAGAGACACCAGGATAGAGAGTGAAAGCATTGACAAGCGATCGCTCCTGAAACTCTGGTAAAAAGACTCGTCCTAGAGAGGTAAAAATAATTAGAGAAGCGACAAACCCTGCTACTGCTGTTAGCAAAACTAGACTGGGAGCATGAAGAGAAAACCGAATTAATGGCTGATATAGTTTCTTAGAAAACCGTGCTACCCAAGTTTCTTCTTCTGGTAACTGTACAGTAGCAAGCAAGAAAGCACACAAAGCTGGACTCAGAGTCAAGGCTACAAATGTAGAGGCAAAAATTGACACTAGATAGGCTACTCCCATCGGTGCAAAGATACGACCTTCAACACCAGTAAGGGTAAAAATTGGTGCGAAGACTACAGCGATAATTACTGTAGAAAACAGCACACTAACTCGCACTTCCACTGAGGTGTTATAAACCACCTGTAAAGGGTTGAGGGGATTTCCTGCTTGCTGATTTTTTCGTAATCCCCGGTAGCAATTTTCCATGTCTACAATTGAGTCATCCACCACTGACCCAATTGCTACAGCTAGTCCTCCCAAAGTCATGGTATTAATTCCCAAACCAAAGAGATTGAGTAGCATCATCCCAATCAACAAAGACAGAGGAATGGCGCTGAGGGTAATAATGGCAGTGCGCCAGTTCATCAAGAACAGAAACAGAATAATAGAAACAATGATGATGCCATCGCGCAAAGCATTCCTGACATTTTTAATTGAGGAATCAATAAAATCGGACTGGCGGAACGTAACAGTAACCTTGACATTCCCCGGCAAACCCCCTTTAATTTCCTCCATGGCTGCTTCTACCGCTTTGGTAACAGTAGGAGTATCAACCAGGGGCTGTTTGTTAACTAGCACCACAATCGCTTTTTTCCCATCCAAGCTACCATCACCCCGCTTCAAGGCAGCACCAATGCGGACATCAGCGAGATCAGAAAGCAGCACTGGTGTGCCATTACGTGCTACTACCACCGATTGTTCTAAATCCTCGATTGACTCAACTCGTCCAATGCCTCGAATTAATAGTTCCTTGTCTGGACTAATCAGAAAGCCACCCGCCGCATTAGTATTTGCTGCTGCTGCTGCTTCGGTAACTTCTGCTAAGGAAACATCAAAAGCGGTTAACTTGGCAGGGTCAACCAGTACCTGATACTGACGCACATCTCCCCCATAGGCAATTACCTGAGTTACCCCCGCTACTGCCAATAATTGGTTGGTAATATCTCGGTCAACCAATCGACGCACAGCCATTAGGTCAATTTTAGAGGGGACATCTCCGGTCTCTACATCTTCGTCAATGGTAAAAGCGTAAGAAAGAATGGTTCCAATGGGCGAGGAAAGGGGAGAAATTTGTGGTGATTCTACTCCTTCCGGTAATCTGGCAGCAGCTTGTTGTAACCGTTCAGTTACTAACTGGCGAGCTTGATAGATATTAGTATCCCATTTGAAGATAACTTTTACTACGGAAATGCCTACTCCCGAAGACGAGCGTACTGTAGTCAATCCAGGAATACCATTGATCGCGCTTTCGACAGGCAAAGTGACTAGAGATTCCACTTCTTCTGGAGCCAATCCCGGTGCTTCCGTTTGAATTTCAACTTGGGGAGGAGCAAAATTCGGAAATACATCTAAGGGCATTTGGGAAACAATGCGAAATCCCCAAACTGTGACGATGATAGCGCCAATTACAATTAGCCAGCGTCGAGCAATAGACCACTTCAGGATCGAGTTAAGCATGTTGGTCTTACCTATAGCCTTGCTGATTATTGCTTGTTTACGAAACGATTAGGAATCGCCGAATCTAAATAGCCATCCCCATTGCTCTGACCATTTCCTTTTACACCAGCAGTGGCATGATAGCTATTATTGGTCAGTTCATCTGAAATTTCTATAGGTGCTGGTCTTGATTGTGAAGCAGTGCGCTGTCCCAGCATAAAAGCACCAGCTGTAATTACCCCTCCTACAGGCAAAACCCACCACCAGGGTAGGCTAGCAACATTAACGTTAGTCGATTTTGCCTCATGATTATGTTCTTCTTGCTCATGTTCATGGTGATCAGCTTTAGAGCCACCCCTTAAGGATTGGGCGTACAACATCACCCCCCCTTCAGCCACAATCTGGTCACCTTCAAATAAACCATTTTTGACTTCCACCAAATCCCCAAAAGTTGAACCGAGAGTAAGTTCTACAGGTTCATAGAAGTTCTGACCATTTTCTACATAAACCAGTTGCTTAGCATTAGCATCCACCAAAGCATCTTGAGGAATCGCTAAAGTAGCTACACTGGTTTTATCAGTCAAAATCTTTAATTGAGCAAACATTCCTGGTTTTAGTTGCCCTCCAGGATTATCCAACCTTACCCTAACTGGCACTACTCGTGTCTGACCTGCCACTATCGGGTCGATTTGGGTAACTTGACCTGTAAAAGTCTGATTAGGCAGACTAGAAACTTCTAATCTGACCTTTTGACCTATTTTTACCTTGTATAAGTCTTTTTCATAAATATTAGCAGTTGCCCAGACTTGATTATTGTTAACAATCGTCATCAGTTGCCCACCTGCGTCTTCAAAGGATTCACCCAAGGTTACTTGCCACTGCGCTACTCTACCGGAAATTGGAGTAAGCACCGTTACCTTTCCTTGCTCATTAGCAGAATTACTAAGTTGTTCCAATCGGGTTTTGTAGGTAGTATCGCTCAGTTGAACCCGAGATTTGGCAGCCTTAACCGCTGTTTGAGCCCGTTTTAGTTCCGCTTCTGCTTCCAGAACTTCCCGACGGCTAAATGCTCTTTTCAGTAAGGTTTTAGCCTCTGCTAGCTTAGTTTTCGACTCTAGCATCTGACGTCGAGCCAGAGCACCTTCGATTGCTAATGCTAGGTCTTTATCGTACTCTTCTTGGGCTACTGCTAGCTGAGTTTCAGCTTCATCGATTTCAGCAGCAGCAATTTGACGCTGACGTTCTAAATTTTCCCTAGCTAGTTCGAGATTTGCCTCAGCTTCTCCCAATGTTGCCTTAGCTTCAGTCAGTCTGTCGAGAGACTCAACCCGCAATTCAATTAACTCCAAGCTAGAGATGACAGCAACCGCTTGACCTTTTTTGACCCTCTGACCTGGTTTGACCAAAAGTTTAGCAACTGTACCGGGAATCGGCGCTGTTACTTGCGCCTGTTGGTTGGGCTGGGTTTCAATTTGCCCGGTGGTTTTAATCCCAATATCCAAAAACTGCCTAGAGACGGATTGGAGTTTAATCCCAATTTGACTAGCGGTGGTGGCATCTACCTTAATTCCTTCGGGATTGCTGGTGGCTTCGGTTCCGCTTTGGAACTCATTGCCATGCCCGGCATGGGCGAAAACAGCAACTGGTGCGATCGCTATCAGCAGCAAAAAGGTAAACGTTGAAGCCAGGATTTTTTCTGTCTTGTGCATAATGGATCAGTGCTTTTTATGCTCAGCAGAGGGTGCCAGTAGTCACCATAGTCTCCACCCAGACACCTAAGATGTCAGGATGGTCGTTTGCTGTCGTCCTGATTCAGTATCACAAGCAAATATGAAATCAGGATGAAATGTTAGGTATCGATGAAATTATTTTTTTTTAGGACTTTCGTAATGCTTAAGCTTCTGAGAGTAGGAAATTGATTTGTTAAAATTTGTTAATGACTGTCACAATTTCATTGTATGGTTTAGAATTAATGCTTTAGGAGTCGTGTAGGAATTGTGAGATTTTTTGATACAATATTATATAATTGCTACTCGCTATTCCCTGCTCCAAATTACCCTTTGCTATTAGATACATTGGCTATAGGTTCGTGCAGCTTTAAGCTAATTTATCCAAGGAAAGTTACACCCTGCCCCGCTTTCTTTCCCGCATATCGCTACTATAGACAAAGTATCCAGCGGGAAGAGACAGATGAGAGTACTGCTAGTTGAAGATGAGCCAGATTTGGGTGCTGCAATTAAGCGAGCGTTAAATATAGAGAAGTACGTGGTGGACTTGGTTGTTAACGGCACTGACGCTTGGGGTTATTTAAACAACCACGAAACCCAATATACCCTAGCTATCTTCGACTGGTTGCTGCCAGGGCTATCGGGACTAGAGTTACTGCGTCAGTTACGCTATCGTAATAATCCCTTACCTATTTTGATGCTAACGGCAAAAGACCGCTTGGAAGATAGAGTGATGGGTTTGGATACGGGAGCCGATGACTATTTAGTCAAACCTTTCCGAATGGCAGAGTTGCTAGCAAGAGTTAGAGCCTTGCACCGGCGAACACCCCTACTCCAGCCCCAACAACTTCAGGTGGGTGAGCTTATTTTAGACTATGGTAACCGAACGGTTTATCGTCTTGCTGCTAACGGTGAGAAACTCGACATTCCACTAACGAATAAAGAATTCCAGCTCTTAGAGTATTTCATGAAGCATCCCAATCAGGTGATGACCACCAACCAAATCCGCAATCAACTTTGGGAAGTGAGTGCAGAACCGATCAGTAACGTAGTGGCGGCTCAAATGCGCCTGCTACGTCGGAAACTCCAATCAATCAACTCCAGGATTCCGATTGAAACTGTGCATGGTTTGGGATATCGTCTCAATCTGAAAAAATCATGAATCAAAATAGGCTATTTAACCAGACTCGTGGGAAATTAGCACTTTCCTATGCCATCGTGATGGGGTTTATTTTGAGCCTGTTGGGATTTGGTGTTTACAGAGCGATCGTTCATACCCATTTAGTCACTTCAGACCGGGAGTTAAAATCCGTTGCGGGCACACTCCATGATAGTCTGGAATGGAAGCTCAAGGAACCTGGACAGGTAGAGCCGATAATTGGGGAACTTTTACCGAATCTGTGTATCGTTGGAGTTAACTGTTCTAAACCACTGGTGAGTTCCCAGCGCCACATCCTCAGTGCTCTTAGCCAAGGTCACTACTACATCCGCCTATTTGATACCTCAGGACGTTTAATTGCCGTTGCAGGAAGTTACCCAGAGGGATTACCCCAGGTGTTTAATCAAGCACCTTGGCAAACCATTTCCGATGGTAAGGGCAACTCCTATCACCAAATTTCTCTATCGCTACATACTCAAGATCAGCGGGATTGGGGGTATTTGCAGGTGGGGCACTCTCTCCAATACCTCAACAACTACCTCAATACGGTAAAATTAATCTTGGCATTGGGTCTGCCAATGGCAATGATCTTAGTCGGCAGTGGCAGTTGGTGGTTAGCAGGGTTGGCAATAGAACCTATTTACCAATCCTACAGACAGATTCAACAGTTTACCGCCGATGCTGCCCACGAGCTACGGACACCGATAGCTGCAACACTGGCAACGGTTGAGTCGGCACTTTTGATGCCCAGCTTGGATCAACAAGAAGCACGAAACATTCTGGAAATTGTTGAACGTCAAAATCAGCGGCTGAGTCAGTTAGTTGCGGATTTGTTGTTGTTGTCTCGCTTAGATAGACAACCAGCATCTGTAGGTCACCAGACATGCTGTCTCAATGACCTGGTTAGCGATTTAGTTGAGGAATTGGCAGCCTTGGCAATCGCTTCCGAAATTACGTTGACATCTTCGGTGCGAGTGCAAACTCCTCTGGAGGTTGTGGGTGATTCTGAGCAGCTTTATCGCTTAGTTTCTAATTTAATTATTAATGGTATCCAATACACCCCTGTGGGTGGTAAAGTAACTGTTATTTTAGACAAGAGCGACCAACAGGCGGTGATCCAGGTAGAAGATACGGGGATTGGTATTGCCCCAGAAGACCAAGGGCGAATTTTTGATCGCTTTTATCGGGTAAATTGCGATCGCTCTCGTCACACAGGAGGTTCCGGATTAGGACTGGCAATTGCTAATGCGATCGCTCAAGCCCACCACGGTAGCTTGCAAGTATACAGCGAACGAGGTGTTGGTAGTAGGTTTACTCTTCGATTACCCAAGGCAGTTACTTCGTGTGATCAGGAACACTTTAGCCCTCAAGTTTTTTTCCAATCAAACTCCTAAGTGAAGCATGAAAGATAAAGGAAGAAAGGGAAATATTGAGGGATGAATAGATATAGCTCAAAGGATATCAGTTCTTTAACAACCGATAAATTGAACTATTTCATCCTTCATATTGGGAGCATGTCAATTTTGTTAATCCCTGATTCAGATCCCCCTAAATCCCCCTTAAAAAAGGGGGACTTTTGAATCTAATTCCCCCCTTTTTTAAGGGGGGCTAGGGGGGATATATGTACATAATTACAAGCTTATTTTAAAATACTGCGCAGCATCCAAGCCGTTTTCTCATGTATGCTCATCCGTTCGGTCAACAGGTCAGCTGTGGACTCATCGTTAGCACGTTCAGCCGCTGGGAAAACAGACCGTGCAGTTCTTACCACTGCCTCATTCGCTTCCACTAGCAAGCGCACCATTTCCTCAGCCTCCGGAACATCGCTGGTTTCTGGAATGGAGGATAATTGCGCATACTGACTGTAGCTACCAGGAGCAGGATAGCCTAGGGTACGAATCCGCTCTGCTACCGCATCCACTGCTAAAGCCAACTCATTGTACTGTTGCTCAAACATCAGGTGTAGGGAGTTGAACATTGGTCCGGTAACATTCCAGTGGAACGCATGGGTCTTCAGGTATAGGGTATAAGTGTCCGCTAGCAGACGAGACAGTCCCTCAGCAATCTCTTTGCGGTCTTGTTCATCAATACCAATATTGACAGGTACAATCGTTGCCATAGTACTCTCCTAAAGGTTCCTACTCAAAACTAATAGTAGCGACGGTCAGCTTTAAACAGCTTAACTTTAAGCAATTCTGGTTTCCTTGGGAATTACCCCAAGGTATGAACTTATTTTTGTCCCAAAATTGCTAATTTTCACGCTAAATGCCGTTTTAAGACGGAACTAGGAGCGCGACGAACGCGGCACTTAATGGTTTTTTTTCCTAAACGCTGGTGTGCTTCGTAACGGTGGCAACCGGAAAAACCATAGTATTGCCCATCTACTTCTAACACATCAATGGGTTCGCGCAAACCCTCTTTGGCAATTGATTCCATTAGTGCCGCCACCTTGTTTGGATCATTTTGTCGTGGTAGGGGACGGCGGATTTGCTCTAGGGGAATTTCTTTGATATCTACCATAGTGCTAGTAATTTTTTAATTTAGTTTTGATGGTAATAGGGTTGGGGGTTAGGCGTTAGGGGTTGGGTTAAGGGTTTTTGTACCTAATGTAAGTGTGCCTAATCTAAGCATTCCTAATCCCTAATACTAGGATGCCCGTAGGGACGAGGTTCGGATAGAATAGGAAAAATTAACCAAGGGCTCGTAAACAACTCACCGCTAAGTCTTTCGAACTTAGCGGGAGCTTTCAAGCTCAAAGTTTACCAGTCTAAGTTCTATAAGAACTACGTTATTTCCAAGAGTTAAAGTCCTACCTGGGGATGCGTAGCTAGTCCCCAGCTCTAGAACCCGGTCGTTAAACAGGTGTAGTTGAGTTAAGCCAGTGCGATTGGGAAAGTACCGAGAAATAACTTTGACTAAGCTCACTTTACCCTAGCGATAGGAGAAAACACAGTTATGCGTGTATTTGTACTTAACAAAAATCGGCAACCTTTAGACCCCTGCAAACCAGCGAGAGCTAGAATTATACTCTCGAAAGGCAAAGCTAAAGTCTATCGTCGTTACCCATTTACCATAATTTTAACGGAGGAGATAGAAGAGCCAATAACCCACGGGTCACAACTCAAAATAGACCCTGGCTCAAAAACAAGTGGTTTAGCAATCATTCAAAATAACCGAGTAGTTTGGGGATGTGAACTTACCCACAGAGGCTTTCAAATTCGAGATGCCTTAACCTCTCGTAGGCAGTTAAGGCGTGCCCGACGCCATCGTAAAACTCGATATCGTCAGCCCAGATTTCTTAATAGAACTAGACCAAAAGGTTGGTTAGCTCCTAGCCTAATGTCTAGAGTTCATAACATTTTGACTTGGGTTAAAAAACTAACTCGTTTATGTCCTATTACAGGGCTGTCTCAAGAATTGGTTAGATTTGACACTCAGAAGTTACAGAATCCTGAGATATCTGGTATTGAGTATCAACAAGGTACACTTTATGGCTACGAGCTTCGAGAATATTTACTTGAAAAATGGAATCGCAAATGTGCCTATTGTGGAGCCAAAGGCACTCACCTAGAAATTGAACATATTAAACCATTATCCAAAGGTGGTTCTAATAGAGTTTCCAATCTTGCTATTGCTTGTCATTCCTGTAATCAGGCTAAATCCAATCAGGAAATTGAACAATTATTATCTGGGAAGCCTGAAATTTTAAAGAGAATTTTGTCTCAAGCAAAACGACCTTTATCTGATGCGGCTGCTGTTAATACAACTCGTTGGAAGTTATACCATGAGTTAAAGTTGTTCGGATTACCTGTTGAGGTGGGTAGTGGCGGTTTGACTAAGTTTAACCGATGTCGTCAAAATCTACCTAAAACTCATTGGTTAGATGCCGCAAATGTTGGAAAAGTTGATACCTTAATTGTTGAGGATTATAAACCTTTGCTTGTCGCTGCTAAAGGTCACGGAACTCGTCAAATTTGCAGAATAAACAAGTATGGGTTTCCCATTCGTTACTGCTCAAGAGTCAAAATTCATAAAGGTTTTCAAACAGGAGATATTGTTCGTGCTGTTGTCACTAAAGGCAAGAAAATAGGCACTTATGTTGGACGAGTTGCAACTCGTAAATCGGGATATTTCAATATTTCAACTAAATCAGGAATGGTACAGGGAATCAGTCACAAGTACTGTCAATTTATTCACAGAAAGGATGGTTATGCCTATACAGATTAGATCCTGCCCTCCCTTTCCTGAGTGCCTGTCACCTGGGGTTTCCCCAGGTGTTTATATGGCACGTTTCACCGTTAAGCCTTCGGCTATAACGGGAGTCTCCAAGGAGGTAAAAAGATGAATCAAGCCACTTTTAATCCTAATGAGATTACTGTGCCCAATGGCTGCTTCTTTGGCTTGCCCTATTCGGTTGAGGAGGCTTCAATCGTTTTCCTGCCTGTTCCTTGGGACGTGACCACATCTTACCGAGAGGGGGCAGCAAACGGTCCCCAAGGGATAATACAAGCTTCGGTACAGTTAGATTGGTACGACTTTGATGTACCCCAAGCTTGGGAAACGAGGTGCGGGACTATACCAATTAACTCAGCTATCCAAGACCAAAATCGTGCCATGAGGTTGATAGCTAAAGAGATTATTCAGTATTTAGAAGCTGGTGGCAATGTGGATGATGATGCGATCGCAAAACAGTTAGCCATCGTTAATCAAGCCTGTGCTGCTCTCAACAACTGGGTTTACACTCAGGCACTGGAACTGCTGGAGCAAGGCAAGCTGGTTGCCATCGTCGGTGGCGATCACAGTGTTCCTCTTGGGTTAATGCAAGCCCTAACACAGCAACACGACGAATACGGCATTTTACAAATTGATGCCCATGCCGATCTCCGGCAAGCCTATGAGGGGTTTACTTACTCCCATGCCTCGATCATGTACAATGCCCTGACCCTACCTCAGATTAATCGTTTAGTTCAGGTTGGCATCCGAGATGTTTGTCAAGAGGAAATGTCTTGGGCTCATAGCGATCGCCGGATTGTAGTGTTTGATGACTGGCAGCTCAAAGCTAACACTTACGAAGGTATAACCTGGGCAGCCCAGTGCCAGGAAATTATTGCTAATTTACCGAATAAAGTTTATATTAGCTTTGACATTGACGGATTAAACCCCTCTTATTGTCCCAATACAGGTACTCCTGTGCCGGGAGGATTGGAATATAACGAGGCAATTTATTTAGTGCGATCGCTAGTCCAAGCTGGCAAAACTATTATTGGTTTTGATCTGTGCGAAGTTGCTCCCGGAGACTCTGGTGATGAGTGGGATGGTAATGTTGGGGCTAGAGTTTTGTACAAGCTTGCCTGTTTAACTAGGTATACAACTAATTGCTAAAAAAACCAGCATATAGCGTTTGTATTTGAGATGTAAACCTAGGAAGTCTTTTTTTATTGTCAAATAAAACTCTGGAGCTCTTTACCCTCTTGCCTCTTGCCTTTTGCCTCTTGCCTTTTTCGACAATAAGTGTGTTTACAACCCAGATACAAACGCTATCTAACTGCTGTAGCCTGGGTAGCCAAATGTGCCTTTTTCAACTGCTCCAGTAAAGCTTTCCGTTGGTCATAGAGGCGTTTTAGAGGACGAGGCGCTACCTTAGCTAGGCAGTAAGCTGTCAGTAGGGGCATAGCAATGGTCGAGTCGCAATAAACCACTACTGTTTCTGATAACTTCTGTGGATCAAGCTTGCACCAAGAGACCGCCTCCGATGGGGTTGCTCCTGACAAACCCCCTGTGTCTGGACGGGCATCAGTTACCTGAAGATAGTAATCATGCCCCTTCTCATCAATACCCAAGACTTCTTGAAGATACGGTTCCGTCTGCAACATGAAATTTTTCGGCGAGCCACCTCCCAAGATCCAAATCCCACTGGCTCCCCCATTGTTTTTAGCTGCCAGCACAATTGCTGCGGTTTCATTCACATCCTTCGACACATCAATGACTGGTCCGGTTCCCTGCAACCCTAGCGCTGCTAAATTCATCCCAATCGAACTATCTCCAGGGCTGGAGGTATAGATAGGGACTCCTAACCGATAAGCTGCCGCCAGCAGGGATTGGTTTTCCAGTCCCAATGTCTGCTCCCGTGCTGCAATGTACTTACCACAGAGGTAGTGAAACTCTGCCGTTCCCATTCGACCCTTAAACTCAGGCTGTTCAATGATCTGACGAAAGAACTTATCCGTTGATAGCAGCACGTCATAATCGAAGAAAATGTCATAGATCCGGACAACTCCTTCTTTCTGCAATACCACATCACTAATATCGTGCCGCCCTTGATGGAGTTCCAATCCGATCCCAAAGTGAGCGTCGTGGTAGAGATTGGCTCCCGTAGATACTATCCAATCGACAAACCCTGCCTCCATCAGTGGGATCACTGCAGCCATTCCTAACCCTGCGGGGGTTAATGCCCCTGTCAAACTTAAACCCACCGTTACGTTGGGCTGCAACATCCGCTCTACCAATAATTGGCAGGCTTCTCGTAACCGACCCGAATTGTAGGCTAGAAACGTCTGGTCAATCAACTCTGTGATTGGGATTCCTGCCGTAATCGGACCCGGAGCGATTTTACGCCCTTGCAAAAAGCGATTTTCTTTGGTGGGCATGTTAGTTAAATCACTTGGTAAAACTTGCGCTTAACGACGGTTATAACTTAAGGATAAACATTCTGTAATGTCAAGGTTAATGATTCGTGATTGATGGCACAGATTAATTTAGGGCTTCTGTGTGCCATGAATCATATTATCCATCGGTTTTGCTGTAGCGAGTACAATGAAATCCTTTCCTTTAGCAGGACTTACCCAAAACTGAGCACCAAACCCTATGATTTTTAGCTTTCGCTAAAATTCGAGTTACTGGGTAAGTCCTCAGCTTAGCAACTCAAATAGGTATAACTCCTCAAACTACGCTCATAATTTTGCAGCAGCCGTTGAGATTCTGCCAAAGTAATTCGGTTATCTTGCAAGGCCTGTTCTGTGCGGCGGCGCATACCTTCCAGCAAATCTTCAGCATCATACTGCACATAACCCAAAACTTCTGTGATTGTATCTCCCTTAACCACGTGTTCAATTTCATACCCTCTGGGGCTTAATTTGATGTGAACTGCGTTACTATCACCAAAAAGATTGTGTAAATTCCCCATAATCTCTTGGTAAGCACCGACTAGGAAGAAACCCAAATAGTAGGGTTCTTTCGATTTGGGATTTAGGATTTGGGATTTGGAATTGGAAATTCTCCCCGGCTCCTCGGCTTTGCGCAAAGGATGTAGTTCCAGCAACGATTTAACATCCCGCAGGTCAATAAATTGGTCAATCTTACCATCACTATCGCAGGTAAGGTCAGCCAGGATACCCCTTTGAGTTGGTTCTTCATCCAGCCGATGGATGGGCATAATCGGAAATAGCTGGTTAATTGCCCAGCAATCTGGCACTGATTGGAAGACTGATAGGTTGACATAGTAAATTGATGCCATGATCGTTTCCAGGTCTGCTAGATCATCAGGAACATAGTCTTGTGTCCTGATAATTTCCTGAATCTTCTGACAGCACGCCCAATAAAGCTGCTCGGCTTTAGCCCGCTGAGTAATGCTCAGATACCCTAAACTAAACAGGCTTTTTGCTTCTTGGTTAAGCTCGATGGCATCATGATAAGCTTCCTGGTAATTCTCAAGGTCGATAGTACAGTAAGTTTCCCAAAGATTTCGGATAATTAGATGGTCTTGTTCCGTTGCCAGTGGAGGGGATTGAGCTTCGACATCACTGGTACTCAAAACATCAAAGATCAGGACTGATTGGTGGGATGCGATCGCACGACCACTTTCACTAATCAGTGTTGGTGCTGGAATTTGATGTTCCTCACAAGCTTCCTTCACCGCAGCCACAATGTCATTAGCATAGTTCTGCATGTTGTAGTTTTTGGAGGCATGGAAGTTGGTTTTGGAGCCATCGTAATCCACTGCCAAGCCACCTCCTACATCTAGATACTGCATATTCACCCCTAATCCCTTGAGCTCAGCATAAATTTGGCTGGCTTCGCGAATAGCATCTTTAATTACGCTAATGGCAGAGATTTGAGAGCCGATGTGGAAGTGCAACAGCTGCAATGACTCAAGCATCCCAGCCTCCCGTAGCTGGTCAATGGCTTGGAGTATTTCTGGAATTTTCAGACCAAATTTAGCTTTATCTCCTACAGAGTTTCCCCAACGACCCATGCTTTGTGTACTCAGTTTGGCTCGCACCCCCAGCACTGGTGTGATGCTTCCTAACGAAGCCGCCACCTCAATGATTAGCTGCACTTCCTCTAGCTGTTCTAGGACAATTATCGGATTATGTCCCAATCGCCTAGCTAAAAGCGCAGTTTCAAGATATTCCCGGTCTTTGTAGCCGTTACAAATAATTAGGGAATCCGGAGTGAGCAATGTTGCTAGAGCAATCATCAATTCAGGTTTAGAACCGACTTCTAAACCAAATTGATAAGGTTGACCAAAATACACGACATCCTCTACCACATGTCGATGCTGGTTGCATTTAACTGGAAACACTCCCTGGTAACGACCAGGGTATTTGTAGCGACTAATGGCTTGGGCAAAACAGGCGTTTAATTGCTCTATCTGGTCTGCCAAGATATCTGAAAAATGGATTAATAATGGTAGTCCCAAGTTGCGCTGCTTAAGGGATTCTACCAGTTCCAACAAATCCAACGAGCCGCCCCCATTGCCTTTAGGGGAAACCATGATATGACCAGGAGTGTTAATGGCAAAGTAGGGTTCTCCCCAGCCTTGGATCTGATAAAGCTCCTCACTTTTCTCAATTGTCCAAGATTGAGAGGTATTGTCATCTTGGTGATGCTTAGGGATTGCAGAACAGGATGAGTCTATCAACTTAACACAATCTGTAGGATTTTGAGTCGAGATCCCTGTAGTAGTCTCAGTAGTAGTCTCAGGGGTTAAATATTCTTGAAACTGGGATTTACGCTGTAGTGTCACCAATAACCTCCTTAAAGACATTGGTCGAACTGACTAGCCATGCTAAAATGCCGTCAGCGTGTTTTTTAACTAATCGTGAGCGTCGATGTCTAAACCATCAGGTCATCAGGCTCAAAAGCAAGATTATTTCCAGTCCATCCAAAAGCTAATATACAATCATCAGATTGCTGTTTGGGGTGGGCTTTGGGTTGTTATGGTCTTAGCCGGTAGCATAGCAACTATTGGTCTGATTGATCCTGGACCGATTGAGGAAGAAGCCAATAATCCACAACCAGCTCTGGCCCAACTGCGGGCATCAGCAGCAAAAGAGGCTGTGCCTCTGTCGTTGTTTGGTGTTGTTGCTGTAGGCTGCGCCAGCGGTTGCTTATTGCTTACTCAGGCTCTAAAATTTTCAAGCCAGAAAACGAAACTGAAAAGACCGATAACATCTAGTGTCAGCAGTAGAAGGCGACGCCGTAATTCTAGACGCCGTAAGGCGACTCGCAAACAACAACCAGTAAAATCAGTACCATTATTACCACCATCACAAAACAGGAGTGATGACCAACAGACCGAGGTAACGGTTTTGCCACCGGAGCCTACTGATCAGACCAATGCTAAAGACGAGACTCTTGCCAACATGATGGATATGCGTAAGCGCCGCTCTCTGTCTTCCTTGATGCGGGATCAGTAATCAGCCGAGGCTAGTGGTGATTTAATTTGCTCTTAATTTGCCCTTTGTTCACTCTTGACGGTTGACTATTAACCGTCAATTGTTAGAAGTTCTAACCTCTAACAGCGATTGCCAATCTTTAATCGCTTGCTGTGACCAAAGCCAGTTCTTGCTCAAGGCATCAGGTTGGAAGTTAATCGGGTCGTTGGCGATCACTTGTTGCCGTAGCTTAAGAGATTGTTGGGACAAACTCGCCCGCTTAGACCCGTTTTGTTGTTGAGCAGATTTCCACAACCCTAGCCCTAAGCCAGCATAGGTATTCCATTTTGGGGAATTGCTGGATTTTTCAGATCCAACAATTGTAGATTTCCCGTTGCTACTCCTGTACAATGCATCATACCAAGCTTGGTTAGCTCGCTCGTATTTGCCTTCAGCGTAATAGGCAAACCCTAGGGCATTGCGGTAAGTCCAAGAGTCAGGTTCTTGTTTAACTGCTCTTTCCCAATAACGTCTGACATCATCCAGACTGTATTCATCCGAGCCGGTCTGGATCGACTGCCATGCCAGACGCCCTCTTAAAAAACTCACCATTGACTGATTCAATTTTGCTGAGGGAACTTCCTTAAGGGCAGCAGAAGCCTGAGGTAATGCACCCCGGTCTAGCAATGCCCTTACAGCTTCGGTTCCTCGAATAATATTATCCTCACTGAATGCTTCAATTGCGATCGCTGTGACGGTCTTGGTATTAGCCTTTGTCAAATTAACATTTGAGTAATCAACAGGTTTAGAGAGACCTGGTGGTAATTGTCTCCCTAGCCCAGGACTAGGAGGGTTCTGGAAAAACCACATGCTCACCAGTACCAAGGCAAGAGTTCCCGTTGCTCCTAGTCCGATCCACAGTGGTGAACGTGGTAACCTTAAACCCTTGTGTTTAGGATTAGTGACCTTTTTAGCCTCAACTTCTGCCGTAGTATCCTCACGCTTTGGAGCTAATTGGGTTGAGCCCTCCGTAGACGCCGGTGTCAGGGTTGCGGCTGAAGCTTTCAAAGGAGCAGGGAGTTGGCTTGGGCTATGGACTGGTAGGTTCTTCTGAGCAGCCTCTGAGTAAGGGTTTTCGGATAACCCCTCTGAATTCGATGCTGTTATTGTTGAATCCTCACCAATCGCCTCTGTATTCAGCTGATCCAGCAATCCCTTAATGAAAGCAGCGGGATCGT
The DNA here is from genome assembly GCF_010692445.1 of Moorena sp. SIO3E8. NCBI lineage: Bacteria > Bacillati > Cyanobacteriota > Cyanophyceae > Coleofasciculales > Coleofasciculaceae > Moorena > Moorena sp. SIO3E8. The sequence continues at coordinate 20,160 of NZ_JAAHHM010000025.1, forward strand.
CTGCTTCTAGTTCATGGGATTCTAAACCCGGTGTTACACCAGTGACACTTTCATGGTCATACTCAGCTTCTGCCCTAGGGACAAGAGCTGAGTCTTCCTCAAATTCTGATAATGTGGTATATTCTCTCTCTTGTGGTGGCGTAAAAAAACCCTCTTCTGGGTCTAACCCTACAGACATTCCAGGAGGATCGGGCAGACTAAATATTTGAGTTCGGTCATAACTGTGGTCATCATTGGTCAGGAAACCATCAAATTCCGGATGCAGATAAAGAACAGGTAATGCCCAATAAAGCTGGTTCGAGCCATAAGCAGAAATCAGTCCTTGTCTAGCTCGCGAGAGGCTGAGGTCAATGGGGTAACCCTGGTTGATGTTACGGTATAATAGTCTGGTTAGGGTCAGGGCTACCTCATCGGGAATGCGCTCTGCCATGGCTAGAACCCCAGGAATACCGCGCTTAACCAGTGCTTGAGCAAGATTTTGATCGTTACCGTTTTCTTGGGTATGTGAAGCAGCTGTATGAGCACCACGACAGGAGTTGAATACAGCCAGCTGGACACCATTATTAACTAACAATCCAGCTAGATCATCACCCCTTAAGGTCTCTGTCAAACCAGTTTTTTTACTAACCAGGTAGACATCACCACCTGATTCCCCTAGGTTAGAGTGACCAGCATAGTGGAAGACTTGATATTTTCCTTGTTCCAGGGCTTGGGTTAACTGTTCCCGTCCTGGCTGTTCCAAAATTGTCAGATGAATCGCTGGTGGTCCATTGGGTGAACGATGGCGGAGTTCTTCTTTCAGGTGAGATGCTTCTTGTAAGAGTTCTAAACTTTCTTGATCACTTGGACCGGCGATCACCATCAAAATTTTCAGAGGTTGATTCGGTGGAGACAAAGGCTTCGGAACTGGTCTAATCAACCCTTTGGTCATCTGGTAGCGAGAGAAAGCCACATCAGTCCCTGTGGCTAGGGGACGATCCCCAGCATGGAGGACTTCCCAAGGTAGGCGGGGTAATTCTGTACCTTTCAATCCTAGACGCAGCCGCAAAACCGACCGTTGATTTTGAGCGATCGCTTGCGCCATCATCCAGCTATCGCGCAAGCTTCCTTTAAATAGGGCATTGTATAGCTCTTGACCCAAGGCAACTAAGTTTAAAGAGGATTGAGAGTACGGTTCTCCCCAAGATGGCATGGCAAAACTGCCATCCACCCCGGCTGCCCTACCCTGCAGGACACTAAATAGGGGGTCATTCATCAGTTGCTTGGCCTGGGTTAACCATTCTTCTACCGGCCAACTGACTTGTTCTTCTGCCAATGAGACTCCCGGTGCCACTCGTTCGATGCGCACCAGATAATCATCATGTTTTCCTAAGGGGGTTACGGAGATATGGAATTCCTGTGCCACTGTTGCCCAATTTTGCTCAATTTCAAGGGATCAATTTTGCTCATAGTGACGAGCTTTGGCTGAAGGTTTAAAAATTCTTGAATATTGAATATTTGTTGACTATTTGCTTATTGAGGAGTATTCCTTTTGGGGAAAATTCTTCTTGGCTCATGGTATTGATGCCGTTTTTTATTGAAGGTTTCCAAGGCATACTCTGTTAATTGTTGTGAATCAGAAAATCTCCTAATTCCAGCATTTGGGTGCAACCTTACCCAGATTTTTCCGGATTGCTATCACCAATCTCGGAAAAGTGAAATGGTAGATGCACCCTGATTGACACCCCCGGTTCACTTTGGTGAGCTGGGGATTTTTTTTTACTGGGTGGTAAGGTGTTACCAACTCTATCTAGCCATCTCTATAGATTAGTTTGCTTGCTCCTTTTCCTCTAAACACCAACTGATTAAGCGATGCAGAGGTGCGACCCATGGCGAATTTAATTACGGGTCAAACGCACCTAAGCGGTCTTGGGGGTTCCCCCCATGAGCGACTGCATCAAGACAGCTGGGGACGAAGGTTCCGCAGGCAGCCCCTCCCCAATGAGCGACTGCATCAAGACACAGTCTTAAGCACTTAAAACAGGGGAAATTGCTTTGGCAACCAGCTAATTTCACCTTTGGGAATTGGTACTCATACCCAGGCTTGGATGTACTGAATCAGTAAGGTTTCCAGGAGAAAGGATTAGGGTTAGGTTGATCGATACTTATGATAAGCGTGTTATCAACTAGCTTAACATCTGAAATTTTCCCCAAGATACTCCTTTGGGGTGTCATCACTGTCTGCAGAGCATTTTAGTCAGCCTCACCCTCAACTTTGCTAATTTACGTCAACACTGCCTAATCCTTGGTATTAACCAGTTTGTCAGTGTTAGGGAGAAGCTCTAGGTGTATTGTTTGAGCTTTATTATGGTTTTTGTAAAGATTTTGACAAGACTCGGTAATTACCGAGTCTTAGGGTTTCACCCCATAGGTAGATAATGTTTCAGCATAGCTTCTAGGGAGCTAGTGAACATGGGGTTATGGGGTGATGGGGAAATAGGCTAATAGGTGAATACTTACCTCCTGATTGTCTTGCTTTAAGAGGTAATATCCTCAATCAAGTAACTCAAAGGACTTGATCTCCAACACCGGACCAATCATGGCAAAGGTCATCACATCCTCTCGCACCTCTCCTGTAACGGTGACCTTCAATCCCGATTGCTTTAACTGTGGCGGACTGTTTTTGAGTTCATAGGTTTCCCCTGAGTCAGAAACTAGTGCCCAGGCTCCTGAACCCATCTCTTTGCGCTCAATTACGCCTGTGATGCTGATCGTCATGCTGATTGTTTCTCCCCTTGAACTGCTAAATAAGCTAGTCCAAAACAGAGCAAGGCATTGGCAATCAGGAACACCCGAGACAAAACCCCGCCTCCAAGCCAGATTAGCTCAGGTGAAACCACAGCACTCACGGCTAGGCAACTGGCTACACCGAGAGCTGAACCAACCGCTAACCACTTCCATTGGGGATGTCCTAACAGTAGCGCGATTAATATAAATGGAATCACAACACTGGCAAATAGAGGGTTGAGAAAACTGCTGCTGCCAATAGCGCTACCCAATTCTGGAATCGAACTGCCCATGACTCGGAAGGGCCATTGGGGTAAGTCAAAGATATACAAACCTTTCAGGAAGAATAATCCTGAACTCCCCGCTACTAAGCCAGTGGCAAGAGACCAACTCCAAGTAAAGGGAAAATAATTGCGCAAGAACCAGGCCAGCAGGTAGGAACCTAGTACCATAGCAATCTTCGGCCAGAGGGCGATCACACCACCATCAATCCAAAAGCGAGGATTGAGATAGCCGTTATCCCGTAACCAGCGGAAGAAGTCTTGGAAGGTAATTTGTCCTTTCAGAGCCAGTTTAACCGCAGCACCAGCATCCAATTGTCCAGCACCATAGTGGTTTAGGGGGTCATCTTCTATAGCTCGGGTAGACTGCTTGAGTACATTCAACACATCAGCAGGGTCTTGAATCCCACTAGCTTTGATTAAAGCTGCCACACCAGCAACGTGAGGCGATGCCATACTGGTGCCTTGGAAGCCAGCAAATACGGGGCTGCCTGTCTCTCCATCAATCGTCTCTTGCAAAATCTTACCATTTTCACTGCCACCAGGGGCTGAGATATCTACCCCAGCACCAAAGTTAGAGTAGGGAGCTTTCAGACCTGCGGAATCAAGGGCAGAAACACCAATAACATGGGGATAGCGGGCAGGATAAGCAGCAGCATTTTGGTTAGAGTTACCAGCAGCAGCCACTAGGACAACACCTTTGTGATAGGCATAGTCAATTGCCTCTGCCATCAGATTGCTTTCACCAGCCCCTCCTAAACTCATGTTGATCACATCTACCTCATGATCAGCGGCAAAGCGAATCGCTTCCGCAATATCAGCCACTGTACCACCACCATTAGCTGCCAATACCTTCAGGGGCATCAGGCTAGCTTCGTAAGCAATTCCGGCAACACCGTAACCATTGTTGGTAGATTGGGCAATGGTACCGGCTACGTGAGTACCGTGACCTTGATCGTCCCATGCTTCAATCCGGTCATTGACAAAGTCGTAGCCTTCAACAAATTCAGTATCTTTCAAATCCGGGACTGCGCTGACCCCGGTGTCAATCACTGCTACTGTTACCCCACTCCCCTTGGTGTCATCCCAGGCAGATTCTACATTAATGCTGCGCAGGTTCCACTGCTTGCCATAGTCAGGGTCATTGGGAACCTCGAAAGCACTATAGGTATAGTTCGGTTCAATATATTCTGTTGCTTGGGATAGTCCTGATTGTTTCAGGGTATTCAGCAGTTGTTTATCTCCCTTTAGGATATAAATGTGATCCGCTGCTGAAAATTCACTATTGAGTTGGGGATTAACCTCGTATTCTTTTGCGATCGCTTGCAATTGCTCATTAAGTTGAGCAGCTGGGATATCTTCCCGGAAGTCGATCACAATCGACTCAAAATTCCCCTGATTTGCCAATCCTTTAAAGTTAAACAGGGCAAAACCCAGCCCTATTACAAACAGACACAATATCAAAAATTTTCTCATGGCAATCTGTCGCTGGTTCGCGAGTCTTTAATCACCACGATAACTTATATAGCAAAGCAAACAGGGAGTAGGGAGTAGGCAGTAGGGAGTAGGGAACAGGGAATATGGTATCAAAAATTATCACAATTAATTTAGGTACTCCATACCAATTTGAAAAAATATTGCTAGCTATTAATTCTCCATAAAGGGTGAAGGAGATAATAGGCAAGAGGCAAGAGGCAAGAGGCATGCATGGCTATTGCCAAGAGGCAAGAGGGAAAAAATCCTGTTTACCTAATTACTATCAGAAGCGCTATAGAAATTGACCGTGTTGTCACCTCCTCAGGTTGTTGGATTTTGAAGGTGAGGGGGATTTTGTGTCTTGGTTATATCAAAATTGACTCAAGTGCAGCACCTTTAAGGAGATAAAGAGGTATTTGAGGATTGAGATGGGATTGTAGAGGTAAAGATTAATGCGATCGCAAAACGTGGGTTCGCAAAACGTGGGTTCCCTCAACCAGGGGACAAGAAGGGGAAAAAGAAGACTGGGTGTCGCGAGTGGGGTTTAGGGGGTATGGTCAACCAGTCAACCAAGGCTGAAGGGGCGACAAGTCAGCTATTATCCCCATAACTTATTATCTACAAAATCCTGATTACTTTAATTCTTTAGCCCTACCTGCCCCTGATTTTTCAACCCAAATTGAATTAAAGTTTTTCAGCATAATGTCAGTAGCATTTATCTTTTTATCGGTTCCGATCGGTTCAAACGTTGCGTTGACATCTGGATAAACAAAGAAAGGAATCGAAATCCGACTCCTAGAGAGTGTATGAATCACTTCGTGGGGAGTACTCACAAACAAACCATTTGTCCAAAGTTGCAACATATCCCCCAAATTAATCACAAAAGCATCTTCTAAACAGACCGCATCAATCCAGGCATTTTTAGTATAAACCCGCAGAGAAGGAGTGGGAAAATATTCTTGGATTAACACAGTAAAAATACCGTTGTCTGTGTGTTTTCCGGCAATGCCATACTCAGGAGGATAGTAATTGGCTCGATGGATCAGGATTGGATCATCAAAATAAGGGTCAAACCAATCCGGGTCAAGGTTCAAAGCAACAGCCAGTGCCCTAAGAAGGTGGGGAACAATTTTAGTCATAATTTCCCCTTGAAGCTGATAGTGGGATGCCGCAAAACCAGGGGCTACAGTATCATCAGGAATCAAGGTCGGGCCAGTAAACGGCTTGTCTGAAGGTGGATGTTCTATGCCAAGGTCAAAAAGTTCTTTGGGATCAGGACCAACATCTTCATGGAGGGTTTCGCCATAAAGGGGAACGTAGCCTCTAGACGTGTTTGGATAAACGGTTTGTTTGTCTTGGCCGTAGGCTTTTTTAATGTCCTCTGGCAACTGGAAAAAGTGACGAGAGCTGTCGATGGTTTGTTGAACTAAATCGGCAGAAATGCCATGATATTTCAAATAGAAAAAACCATGCTCTAAGCAGATGTTGTAGAGGCGTTTGTGTTCTTCGTTGCCTAATTTTTAACCATTGAGGTATTTGAATTTTATTAATGAGATTACTGGTAAAGTTTTCAGATGTATTTTTTTATGAATTTTTATTCTATACACAAGCGCTGTTCGTAGAGCTTTTGGTAGTAAGGCCAACAAAACTCATAAGCTTGCTTTAAATGTTCATGGTCTTCAATTTTGGCATAATCTTTTTTTTCCCGTTCTTTAAATCCCTGACTAGATTGAGTATAATCATGCCATCCACCTTCCCATTGATTGATTTCAGGTTGAGGCTTAGCTTTCCATGCTAGAGCTTCTTTAATAAAAGAGATACCCACAGCCTCACAATAAGCCTTCACCGTTGCTTCAGGTTTTTGGACTAAATCATCTGAATCTATTAATATTGGAACTTTTCCATTCATTTCCTTCACTGTTTCAAACAGCCTATTTAGTTCAGCATATCCAGTTTCTTCTAAGGTAAAATCAGGCCAATTTTTAAAAAGTGACGGCAGAGATTTTTCTGGATTTATCATTAAAAAAGTATTCTCAAAATTAGACAAAAACTCCGGGTTAGCTATATGGGTAACATAGTAGCCCATGTCTTTAATAAAAACGGGCTTATTTTCAGTTTCTTGCTTTAACTTTGCTAAGATTGAATTAAAACTATTTTCAGGATTTAACTCCGCTTCTGGATAACGGGTAGTGTTACGACGCTCTTGACTGTAGTAAAAAGATAACCCAAAAGGTTCGTCATGTACTGAAAAATCCCCTCTTTCTCGCATCATACGCTCAAATGCAGTAGACGTTGATCGTGGCACTGCCCACAGAGCTAATATTTTATCCATTGTCGTTAATTCACGTATTATTATTTTATGCTTTGGATGAAAGCGCCAATAATTGGGTCACTTTCATCCTTCTTTATTATCTATATTTGAAAGCTTAATCCTTACTTACTTGATTAATTTGCAAAGATACTCCTACAATATCTTCTAACAGTTTAACCACAGACATTTCTCCTTTGTCGTGACCATATTTTGCCTGAGCAGACTGAAAAATACTTCTGGCTTGATTTCCCATCATTAAAGGGACATTGTATTTTTGAGCAAGTTCATCAATCAACCGTAAATCTTTGACACACAGTTTAATAGTAAAGGATGGATCATAATGTCCTGCAAAGATAGATGGAATATCATGTTCTGCCACCCAACTGTTGCCAGCACTTGCTTGAATCATTTCCGATAAATTAGGAAGTGGAATACCAGCTTTTGCCCCAATAACAAGTGCTTCTCCGATTGCACAAGCATTGACAAACCAGAGCATATTAGTAATTAGCTTAGTTATATTTCCCGTTCCTAAACCTCCTGCATAAAAAATTTGTTCTGCCATCGGTTCAAGAATAGGTTTGGCTTGTTCAAATACCTCAAGCTCACCACCAACGAAAAAGATTAATTCTCCTCTTTCTGCCCCATCCACTGCATTGGTTACGGGTGCCTCCAGTACCTTAACCCCCACAGAAATAGCTTCTTCGGCAATTCGTTGGAATGAGGTGGGAGAATTGGTCGTACAATCAATCCAAGTGGAATTGGGACTTAAACTTTTCAATAGTCCTTTCTCACCCAAAAGAACGCTTTCCACTGCTGCAGGATTGGGTAACATTGTAATCACTGCATCTGTTTGATGAGCAACGACTTCTGGCGATTCGGCCCATTTTGCTCCTTTTTTTATCAGGTTTTCTGCTGATGCCGGACGTAAATCATGGACAACCACAGGAAAACCTGCTTCAAGTAAATTTCGTGCCATGGGATTTCCCATGTTACCAACACCTATAAAGCCTATTTTATTCATGTTTTTCAATATCCAAACAAAATTTATTTTTGATATTATTAAGCTGATGTGCATTTAAATTGGTTATTACCTGTTCCCACACCCGCTTTTTTCTGTTCCCTGTGATTAGATTAATTGAGGTATCCCAATCTAAATGCTGAACAGCTTAAGCCTGTTTAACTTACTTTCTTATAGACATGATATTGCTTACATGCAGTTATATATTGAAACTCAAAACCACATTCATGCAATAATATTTGAGCCATTGATTCTGGCAAGAGCTGATATTTACAAGTTTGCTTTGCCAAGAGCATTTTATTTCGATGAAAACTATAGTGTTTATCAAACTTATCATAAGGAAGTGGGAATATTTTTTGACTATAAGTTATTTCATCGGGTAAACTTTCTTCATAATCTTGATGAACACCTTGAACACTAAAAATTAAGCTTCCTTGATTGTTCAAGTGATTTGCTACATTATGGAAACTCTTGATAATATTTTGTATTTTTGGTAAATGGCTACAAAAAATATAGTCTTTTTCATGCTTGTCAATAAAATACCAAATTCCTCCATTGGAAAAAGCTGCATCAAACTTTTTGCACAAATCCATGGTTAATACATTTTCATGGCGTAAATCAATGTTTTTTGGCAGGCGTTTTTGTGCTTGGATTAACATACTTTCAGTGAAATCAATTCCCACAAAATCAATTTCAGGCAATTTTTAAATTAATTTTTCAGCGACTAATCCGGTTCCGACGCCTAATTCCAGAACAGAATTACATGATTTTAATATGTGAGCTAGAGAATCGGTTTGAGCTTCGTAATCATAATAACCTGCTGTCATCAAAAGATCGTAATATTCGCTAATGCCAGTATATTGATTTATTTGTTGTTTCAACATTTTTTCCGTTAGTTCTTCACTTTCACTAATCAGCAAGTTGCATTCGGGTATATTAACACTTTGTCAACTCTGGGGATGACTATTCATACACCGCGATTGCTTCACCCAAAACATCAAGTATCTGCTCTACACCCAATCTCGGAGCTTCTTTCCCATAGGTTTTACCCCCTTGACTGCGGGCACCACTTGTAGCTGTGTCAACAGTTAACATATCATGGTATAATCAAGTCGCTCGCAAAAACATTCGATTTCCAGATTGCGTAAATTCAAAAACTTGCCATCCTGCTTGGGTAACAAATCCAAATAGGTAGCAATGTAATCCGGGCCACAATAGTCTTCATTCTCAACATCTTGGTCATAACCCATTGACCATTGATCGTAGTATTCCTTCAGCTCTTCAGCCTTTCCAGAAAGCTTGTGGGCTTCCTTAATCGCATCAAAACTATTAACTGTCTTGGCACTGTTGGGTTCAGCAATGGTTGTCTTCAAAATAAATACCTCTTGTTGTTGACAACTGTTTAAATCTTTGTGATGGAGAGGGCGACAAGGGAAATATCAGCCCAATTCCTATCAAGAGAAACCTCTAGTGCGGAAAAGTTGCAAAATTTTAGTCATCATCGGGTGGTAAACCAGGTGATGACATTGTTTTCCAAAGTCGAACTGCTTTATTTTGGCTAGGGATGGTTGGTCAGGATAATCAGAATCCTCGTGATCAGAGACCGGACTGGGAGCCAAGCTCCACCAGACAACTTCCTTTAAGAGGTCTCTCGTTAAGCCCATATTTATCCCTAGCACTTATGCCTCTTGTAGTATAACATACTTTGGGAAAGTGACAAATTTTTTTAGTGCTTTTGCGATTTATAACGCGCTGTAATCTAGCTATCATAAGTGATATTTGTAGTTTTACAAAATTTTACGTTGGCCTCGGCGATAGTTGCTATTCACTATCAACCGGGAGGCAACACCTATAGCATTTATCAAGCCCATGAGGTACTTAAGCCGGTGGGTTTTAGAGAGTAGGGAGTAGTGACAGGTTCTATGACATTAAGGGGTTTCACCCATCACCGACTGCATCAAGACAGGGATAATAAACTTGAATGTACTTGATAAGTAAAATTAACGCTATAGTATTGATTGACATGAGATTTTATCGGGGTTTACGATTTTATTAAGTACATAGTTTTCAGTTTTCAGGGAGTAGGAATTACCCCTAACCCCCCTTAAGGGTTAGGCTGTAAGTCAAATACAAAAATAATCAGATGCATTTCGAGACAGTTGCTAAAGATCGCCTCAATGGTCTATTTTCTTAGTCTGATTGGGAATCACTGCGCCTAGTAAAGCTCTACAATCTAACCGTAGCCCCATTCCTCGTGGCCTTAGCTAAGACAAACGCTATGCCCGCAAATCTGTGATGCTTGATACAAATTCAGTTTTAGACGTATTACGACCGGTACAAGACCCTGAACTCCAGAAGAGTTTAGTGGAGTTAAATATGATCCGCAATGTCAAGGTTGACAACGGTACAGTCAGTTTTACCTTAGTGTTGACCACCCCAGCCTGTCCCTTGCGGGAATTTATTGTAGAGGATTGCCAGAAGGCAGTGAAACAGCTATCAGGAGTAGAAGAGGTAGTGGTGGATGTCACCGCTGAAACACCTCAGCAAAAATCCTTGCCTGACCGCACTGGTATTGAGGGCGTAAAAAATATTTTAGCCATTTCCAGTGGTAAGGGGGGAGTCGGTAAGAGTACTGTTGCGGTAAATGTGGCAGTTACTTTGGCTCAGTTGGGGGCTAAAGTCGGTCTCCTAGACGCTGATATCTATGGTCCCAATGCTCCAGCTATGCTGGGATTAACTGATGCCAAAGTCATGGTTCAGAAAGGAAAACAGGGGGATGTGATCGAGCCAGCCTTCAACCACGGTGTCAAGCTAGTGTCCATGGGATTTCTAATTGATCCAGACCAGCCAGTTATTTGGCGCGGACCAATGTTAAATGGGATTATTCGCCAGTTCCTCTATCAGGTAGAGTGGGGTGAATTGGACTATCTGATTGTGGATATGCCACCAGGCACTGGGGATGCTCAGCTAACCTTAGCCCAAGCAGTACCGATGGCAGGAGCCGTAATTGTGACAACACCCCAAAATGTGGCTCTGTTAGACTCCCGCCGAGGGTTGAAAATGTTCGAGCAAATGGGAGTCCCGGTGTTGGGAATCATAGAAAATATGAGTTACTTTATCCCACCAGACTTGCCCGATCGTCAGTATGACCTGTTTGGCTCTGGAGGAGGTGAAAAAACATCAAAAGAACTAGGTATTCCCTTGCTCGGTTGTATTCCCCTAGAAATTTCCCTACGGCAGGGAGGAGATCAAGGATTGCCCATCGCTGTTGGTAATCCAGAGTCAGCCTCCGCTAAAGCACTGGTAGCGATCGCATCTCAGATTGCTGCCAAAGTTTCCATTGCTGCCCTGTCTAATTAACAAAGGCTTGCCACTCAAAAATAGAAAATGGAAAATCACCATTAACAATTTTCTCAGGGTTAATACCTAATAGCTCATAGCTAATATAGGGACCCTAAATAAATTGCGAGAATTTTTCTTCCCTGCTCGCTGCTCCCTACTCCCTGCTCCCTATTCCCTATTCCCTATTCCCTGTTCCCTTTGCTATAGCTCATACCTCAAACGGATGGTACAAATTAATAAATTTAAAATTAGAAATAGTATTCGTTGGCGGCTGTTTTGGGCCCCCTGGCAGGAATTAGACTGGCAACTGTTATTCCTGACTGTGGGGCTAACCATCTTTGGGGCAGTGATGATTCGCTCTGCAGCCATCGACAATGGTGAAGACTATTGGCTCTCCCACTTGCTCATTGGTAGTATTGGATTGTTCATCGCTCTATTCATTTCCCGATCGCGCTATCAATCCCTGATCCAATGGCATTGGTTAATTTACGGGATCACCAATCTGTCCTTAATTGCTGTAATGATTATCGGTGCTAGTGCTAAGGGGGCTCAGCGTTGGGTTACCATTGGAGGGTTTAATGTTCAACCCTCAGAATTTGCCAAGATCGGGTTGATTATTACTCTAGCTGCCATCTTGCACAAACGACCAGCTACTAGCATTCCAGCGGTAATAGCAGCTTTAGCAGTAACTATAGTACCTTGGGCATTAGTGTTTGGGCAGCCTGATCTGGGAACATCCTTGGTGTTTGGGGCAATTACCTTGAGTATGCTTTACTGGGCAAATGCCAATCCCGCCTGGTTGGTCGTGTTGATTTCCCCTCTGGTTTCAGCCATTGTCTTCAGTATATCTTTACCTGCATGGTATACCTGGGCTACAGTAATCACACTGATTGCCTTCCTCAGTCTCCCTTGGCGCTGGTTAGGAGCCTTGGGTACCCTGGTTATTAACCTAGTTGTCGGACCTTTAGGAAAAGTCTTCTGGAATCTATTAAAGGACTATCAAAAAGACCGATTAACGCTCTTTTTGAACCCCGATCTAGACCCTCTCGGAGGAGGGTATCACCTAATTCAGTCTCGGATTGGGATCGGTGCTGGTCAACTTTGGGGAAGGGGACTGAACCAGGGAACTCAAACTCAACTCCACTTTATCCCGGAACAGCATACTGACTTCATTTTCTCAGCCATTGGTGAAGAACTAGGCTTTGTAGGTTGCTTGTGTATTTTATTAGCCTTGTGGTGGTTGTGCCTACGCTTGGTGCTGATTGCTCAGAATGCTAAAGACAACTTTGGCTCTCTGGTAACAATTGGCGTGCTCTCAATGATTGTGTTTCAAACCGTGATCAACATTGGGATGACTATTGGCTTAGCTCCCATCACAGGAATTCCTCTACCTTTACTCAGTTACGGTCGTTCAGCCCTACTAAGCAACTTTCTTGGCCTAGGGTTGGCCCAAGCAGTGGCCAATTATCGACAGCGATTGAAGTTTCAATGAGTTATAGCGTAAGTATTCAGCTATCAGCTATCAGCTATCAGCTTATGAGCACGCTTGGCCAAAGGCCAATAGCTAATGGCTGACCCCTAAATGCTTAGATGGGCAAATCCGGAGACTTTCAATTCTGTAAAATCTCGAACTATTAAATTCTCCCGTTTGCGCAGGCTACGCCAACGATCTTTATTTTAAGCATGATAGCTGACGGCTGACAGCTGACGGCTGACAGCTGACGTTATGGGTGCTCCTATACCCCACAATAAGTCCATTAGCTCCTATCCTAGTAAAGGAAATCTAAGTTTTGAGGCATTCATGATTTTTCCAGGTTCTATAGTTCGCGTAATCAATGTTGACGATACCTATTATCGCTTTGAGGGGCTAGTACAGCGGGTTAGTGATGGTAAAGCAGCTGTGCTGTTTGAAGGAGGTAACTGGGATAAATTAGTAACGTTTCAGCTGTCGGAAATCGAAGAGGTGAAACCAAAAATTGGTAAAAAGGGTTAGTGGAAAGGCATAGATTAAATCAATAGCTAATGACTAATGACTAATCATGACTAATCACTAAACCATGCGCCTTCCCTTACCCCAGTTTACCCCCAGCAATCGCTCAGAACATCACCTTGCTGAGGTGATTGAAACAGCAACTACAGAATTTCTCGCTCAATGTTTAGAGCCAGAAGATCTAAGCTTTCCGGTCATGCCTCCCTTTGGCAGCTGGGTAAAATCTGTAGATGATGAGTCAGGTAATCAAATTTTTGCTGTAGTTTATTATGCTACGACTAGCCCGATTGATTCGGTTCATCGAGCAACAGCTTTAGGATTATCACTGGCAGAATTACGTGAGCAGCAGCCTCAGATTTTTGCCATGCTCAAAACTGAGTTCCGTGCTGCCATCGTTGGATTTATGTCTTCCGAAGAGGGTGTTAATGGTTTTAGCAACCATCACGGTCGAGTCTATCAGTATCTTCCACCCCGTCCACCGCAAATTCATCAACCTGTCTACCAGTGTGAACCATCAGAGGTTATTCACTTTAGTGAACAGTTGGATTTTTTGCGAACACTTTTGGAAGTCAATGGTGCCCCAGTAGACCCCCTGACCGCAGCTGTGATTAGAGAAGTTTATCGTCTTCGTCAGACTGACCGTGACTGGTTAGTTAAAGCCGGACGAACCTTGAGTGTCTTACTTAAGGATGATTATGACCGCTTGCGGTATATTTTGAGTCAAATTCATTCGTAGTATCCTCCTCCCCCGTTATCCTTTACAGGTATAACGGGTTATCCTACGCATTACTTTACCGAAAATTTTGGGTAATCGCGCCCCGTCCTTCGTTGGCCTTTGGCCACGCTACGCGAACGACGGCTTTCAATGAAAGTTTGTAATAGATGTGGTATAATTAAAGTATAAACAATATACTTTAAAAGTAGAGAGATACTATCTAATCATAAGTAGGCAACGTAAAAAATATGTAGAGCGTACATATTGCGTAATTGGGTCTAACGACTTGAACGTCTATGAAAAAATTAGATAAAAAAAGTATCTATCTATATAAAAAAAAGGTACGGTGGGGCACACCGAAACCTAGGTCAAAGACCAACTACGCTTGTGGAGAGGAGACCTCTATTTTGCCTGGCTCCGGCCTGGTTAAACAAGTCACCTCGTTGAAACAAGAATCCCCGTCCTTCCAGGGCGGGGAGTGTCAAGAATCACTTCTTGAGTTTCCCGGTTACTTCCAACAGGAATTTCGACCCACACCTCCCTCTGTTTCCCTATTCCCTATTCCCTATTCCCTATTCCCTATTCCCTATTCCCTATTCCCTATTCCCTATTCCCTATTCCCTATTCCCTTTACTCATTACCAGCTTCATCAATTTTAGCCTGCAATTGAGCTACCTTTTGCTCCAGCTGTTGCTTCTCCAATTTCAAGTTTTCTGCTAAGGTTTCAATTTTTTCGCGACGTGCTTCTACTTCTAAATCGCGGATATCTAACCCTTGGCTTTTCAAGGTTAGCTCTTGCCGCCATTGTTCAGCCCGTTTCATTTCTTCCTCTAAAAAGGTAGACTTAACCTCAGCTGTTAAATACTTCTTGACTAAATCTAACACCCAATCGGTGGCAGCTTGAATAGTGATCACCTCTTGAGTTTCAGCCAGATCGATTAAGACTAAGCAACCTTCTTTAAACGTTTGGGAATTAGTAAACGCCACAGGTGTTGGCTCAATGACTTCCCAGAATTGATCAGAGTTTTGGCGGGCAAGTAGTTGCAATTGGAGCCCGCCAAAATCATCATTGTCTTGAACTTGAGCTAGGTGTAGCATTACCGGTTTGATTGAAATCTTTCTAAAGTCTATTTAAGCGATCGCGTAAAATAGACTCTTGCTTTTTAGCCTCAGCTAAAGCCTCTTGAGCACCCTTAACCACAGCTTCTGGAGCTTTACTCACAAAGTTCTTATTACCCAGACGCCCAGACAAGGATTTGACTTCCGCCTCTACTTTACGTAAATTCTTCTCTAACTTAGCCCGTAGAGCATCCACATCCACCACACCAGTTAGGGGAATGAGCACCTGGACAGTGCCGACTACACCGGCCATGGTATTCTTTACTTCTTTCTCCAAGGCTGGAGTGATGGTTAATTCATTGACCTTACCTAAGTCTTTGATATAGGCAAGACCCGCCTCCAATATTTGACATTCGTCACTGTTGCTGCTTTGCAGAATAACAGGTGCGGTCACCCCTGGTTTAATCTCTGCCTCAGCCCGGAGGTTGCGGATAGTACGGATTGTACCGATCAGCAGCTCAAACCTTTGCTCTAGTTCTGAGTCAATTAGAGAACTTGGGGATATAGAAGATTGGGTATTGCCTATTGACGAAAGGTCATGGTCTATTTTAACCTGCACCTCTTCTATATCTTTGATATCTTCTATATCTTTAATATCTTCTCCCTGTTTGATATTCCCATCAATCATCCCCATGTTGGACTCAATTTTCTTCAATTCCGAGGATTGCTGAGTGTCTTCTTTACCAACAATTTCTGCTTTGATGGATTGAATTTTTTCCGATAACTCTTGACGATTCTCAGCCTTGAGCACATAACGGGAAACAAACCAAATGGCATATCCTAGACCAATCAGTTCTAAGCTAGTTGAGAGTAAGGAAATGCGATTGAGCGCACCCACGAAGGCTGTGAGGATATTGAGGGCAATAATTCCTCCCACAACCAACCCTGCTGCGATTATCGGTTGTTTGTAGTCCTCGAACAACGTCTTAGAAAGTTCTGGCAGTTTAGACAATACAGCTACAGTTTGGTTAGAGATTTCCTTGTCCTTAGACAACGATGTTCCTGACCTCGGTGATTGGGCATCAGGGTAATCGGATTTATTATCCGTTAATTTATTAACGGTTAGCAGTTCGCTGTCCGTGGTCTGTAGTTCTTTTTCCCCAGTTTCACCATCTAGGTACTCTATAGGATAAGGTTGTAGCGCCAACACCTGCCCAGATTTTTGGGTCAAGGTGTGCCAGATTTCTTCAGTGATATGGGGCATGAAGGGATGGAGTAGCTTGAGGATACCCTCTAAAACGTAAGCTAGAGTTTGCTGTGCCACAACCCGCGACGGAGAATTGGCATCCTGACGCAGTCTGGATTTGACCAGTTCAATGTACCAATCACAAAAATCACCCCAGATGAACTCATACAGTCCCTTAGCCGCTTCTCCCAAGCCATAAGCATCTAGATAATCCCTAGTTTGACGCACCACTTGATGAAAACGGGAAAGAATCCAGCGATCGCATAATTCCAATGCCTCTACTTTTGGTTGACCCAATTCTTCAGGAGTCTTACCATCAAGGTTTAGCATTACAAACCGGGCTGCATTCCACAGTTTATTGGCAAAATTGCGGGATGCTTCTACAGAAGCTGACTCATCCGTCTTGCGGTTATACTCTAATCGGATATCTTGACCGGCACCTGCCACTTCCCGAACCAAGGTATAGCGCACGGCATCCGTACCATACTTGTCAATCAGGATTAACGGGTCAATACCATTGTTAGCCGACTTAGACATTTTCTTATTGTTTTCATCCCGCACTAGCCCGTGGATGTAAACACTCTTAAACGGCATTTTACCCGTAAAATGTCCTGCCATCATGGTCATGCGGGCAACCCAGAAGAAAATGATGTCAAAACCTGTTACCAGGGTGGTAGTCGGATAGTAAGTCTTCAAATCCTTGGTCTCCTCAGGCCACCCCATAGTCGAGAATGGCCACAATCCTGAAGAAAACCAGGTATCCAGCACATCTGAGTCTTGCTCTAGCTTGACATTTTCTCCAAATTTTGCTATTGCTTTCTTCTTAGCCTCTGCTTCATGGTGAGCCACAATAAACGGAGTCTCGCTAGTGATTGTCCCATTGGTTTCACTCACCACATACCAAGCCGGAATTTGGTGTCCCCACCAGAGTTGGCGGGAGATACACCAGTCTTTTAATTTCACCAGCCAATCTCGGTAGACCTTCGTCCAGCGTTCCGGGATAAATACCGGTGAATGGTGCTGGTCAAGAGACTCTAGGGCTCTGTCAGCTAGGGGGCGAATTTTGACAAACCATTGCGTTGAGATTAGGGGTTCAACAGGAACCTTTCCGCGATCGCTATAGGGTACCGTATGTTTGTAGTCCTCTACCTTAACCAATAGCTCTTCTGCTTCCAGCTGCTTCACCACATTTTTCCGGGCTTCAAACCGGTCTTGTCCTTGGAAAGAGCCAGCCTTTTCATTTAACGTGCCATTCTTATTCATGATGTTAATGAATGGCAGACTATGACGCTGACCCATTTGAAAGTCATTAGGGTCATGGGCTGGAGTTACCTTGACGCAACCGGTGCCAAACCCTGGATCAACCAACTCATCAGCAATAATCGGAATTTTTCGTCCCATAATTGGCAAGGTTACAGTTTTACCAATTAAATCCTGGTAGCGTTCATCATTAGGATTAACTGCAACCGCCGTATCTCCCAACATAGTTTCTGGTCTAGTGGTAGCTACTTCCACAAAACCATTGCTATCAGTCAGGGGATATCGAAAATGCCACAAATGCCCATCAACTTCCTTATTTTCCACTTCCAAATCTGAGACAGCGGACTCCGAGGCTGGACACCAGTTGACCATATATTCGCCCCGATAAATCAGTCCCTGATCATAGAGTTGAACAAAGGCTTCAATTACTGCTTTCGATAAGCCTTCATCCATCGTGAACCGTTCCCGGGACCAATCCACCGAAACCCCCAAACGCCTCAGCTGGTTAACGATGGTGCCACCTGATTCTTCCTTCCACTCCCAAGCCCGTTCAAGAAACTTTTCCCGTCCCAAGTCATAGCGGGTTTTGCCTTCAGCTTCTAGCTGTCTATCGAGAATGGTTTGTACAGCAATACTAGCGTGGTCAGTTCCTGGTAGCCACAGGGTATTGCGTCCTGTCATCCGGTGGTAACGGACGAGGGTGTCGATCAGAGCACTCTCGAAGGCGTGACCCATGTGCAACTTCCCAGTAACGTTAGGTGGGGGGATAACAACGCAATAGGGTTCACCCTGGTGATTGGGGTCAGCTTTGAAGACTTGGTTTTCTTCCCAGTATTGTTGCCACTTGGCTTCGGTGGTTTTCGGTTCGTATTTGGTTGCCAGGGTGGGTGTGCTTGCGGTCATGCTGGGAATGGTGAATAGATGGGCCTACCTCAATTTTGCCACAGGCTCAAGGTATAGTTAAGTAAATAAACGGCAAAGACGGGAAGGATGCGTGCGGCAGAAAAGCAGGGGAGCATGAGTCAGTGGGGAGTCACCAAATACCTGTGCAGCTAATATATCGATAAGTATAGAAAAGCGAGTCGTCTTCGCGGTTGATCAATCGAGATCAACACTTGAGAGTTACTAGAAATCTCAACACTGAAAGCCCCGCATCGCGATTATCGGGGATGAAAGTGACTAGCGAGTTTAGTCGCCTAAAAAACTTTTATCAAAAGGTTGATAAAACTTTAGCGCCATAGTATAATCTGAGTATAGGGTACAGGCTGAAAAACCGAGGCACAACCGGGAGAGAGACCCGCAATTGTTTGACCTGAAAGTAGTAATGCCCGGAGGGTAGGGAAAGTCCTCCTTAAAAACCCAATCATCAACTAACAATTGGTGTGTGAACCCAGCAAGACACATTTTGAGAAAACAACGGTACGGCGGGGCACGCCGGAACCAGGTGAAACAGGGAAGAAACGGACTTCATAAGGCACTTCTCAAAAAATAACCGAACGCTTAAGGAGACTAGCCCGCTGGGTATGCACGTGAACTGAACTAAAGTCTTAGTCTTGACGGGATTTCGGTTTAGATATTGCCATTTGGACACGGAGGTTTAAGGCCGGTCGTAGATATAAGAATCCCCGTCTTTTTAAAGCGGGGAGTGTCAACCTATCAGCATTTATAAAAATTTTCACATCCACAGTGAAATAAAGTGTCATGCTTATCAAAAAAAAACCCCGTCCTTTCCTTATAGGACGGCTTTATGTTACCATCAATATGGTCAATGACCCACCCGAGACGATGGATTCAGACAGCCTATACGAGCGAAGTCCAGTAACCTGGCGGCGCAGCAAAATCGGTAGACCGGGAAAAGATGACAGGGCAATGGAAGGCCAACCCTCTAATCACGCATTACATCAAGACTTTTCTTGAAACTCGACACGTGAGAACCG
This sequence comes from Moorena sp. SIO3E8, assembly GCF_010692445.1. Taxonomy (NCBI): domain Bacteria; kingdom Bacillati; phylum Cyanobacteriota; class Cyanophyceae; order Coleofasciculales; family Coleofasciculaceae; genus Moorena; species Moorena sp. SIO3E8. The sequence continues at coordinate 39,561 of NZ_JAAHHM010000025.1, forward strand.
CAGGACTTGCGGGGATAGTCTGTGGAGCGAACGTAAGACCATAAAACCCCGGTTAGGGTGGAGGCTGTTGCATTGAAGCAGAAACCTAAATCGTGAGGTTTAGGAATCGCCTTTCTTCTAGGACGGTGAGGATGTCAACATATAACAAATGAATAGCAGAACAACTGAGGAGTTAGGAGCTTGAAAAAAGTAGAAGCCATCATCCGGCCATTTAAGCTGGACGAAGTCAAAATCGCCCTAGTCAACGCTGGCATTGTGGGAATGACAGTTTCTGAAGTCCGAGGCTTTGGACGCCAGAAAGGTCAGACTGAACGTTATCGCGGTTCAGAGTACACGGTTGAATTCCTACAAAAACTTAAAGTAGAAATTGTCGTAGAAGACGATCAAGTTGATATGGTCGTAGAGAAAGTGATCGCTGCCGCTCGCACCGGTGAAATTGGCGACGGTAAAATTTTCATTAGCCCTGTCGATGACGTGGTCAGAATTCGTACTGGGGAAAGAAATCTAGAAGCCGTCTAAATACCCTATATACCAACGGAGCTGAGGCACGCTTTACCGAGTTAGCGTGCCTCAGTTGATTTTTATAGGGAGTTGAGGGTTTTAGCCACCGCTAGTCAACCTAACTGTTTCAACTGAGGCACTAGTAATTCAAAAGCCTTGCCACGATGAGAGCAGGATCGCTTGATCTCAGGCTCCATCTCAGCAAAGGTCAACCCCTGCTCTGGAACAAAAAAAACTGGGTCGTAGCCAAAGCCACCAGTTCCCCGAGGAGCTGGCAAAATTTCCCCCCGACAAATCCCTTCAGCTTGGTAAGCGATCGCACCATCTGGACGGGCAATCGCCACTACACAAACAAACTGGGCTTGCCGATTCACTTCCAAACCTAGCTCCCCCAGTAGCCGCTCAATTCGCTCTTGGTCGGTTTTGCCATAGCGTGCAGAATAAATCCCTGGAGCACCATCTAGGGCATCGACTTGCAAACCGGAATCATCAGCAATTGCCCATTGCCCAGTTGCCTGGGCTACTACTGATGCCTTCAGACAAGCATTGGCAGCAAATGTATCTCCAGTTTCTTCAATCTCTAGCTCTGGTGGCTTTAACTGCAATTCCCAGTCCAAAGAATCTAGGTATGTCTGCATCTCCTGCAGCTTACCAGGATTGCCTGTAGCTACAACCAGCAATTTTGGCAGCAAATTTGGGGTTTGATGTTGGGATTTTGGATTACTCAAAGCAACAATTTCAGATTTTGAGTTCTCCCTGGTTTGAAAACACAGGGATTCTAAGCTGATGTCGTTACGCGGGTTGAAACCGCGCTCCACGACGCTTACTATACTAAAGCCTAGAGTAACCTAGTCTATATAGTTTGGCAGACTCAACACTGCCCTACCTCCCTGGCCTATGGCCACGCTACGCGAACGGATTAACTCAAACAGTTAACCTGTGGATTTACTTTCAATTTAACTAGCTTTCGGAGTGGTTGTACCAACAAATTAGGGCAATAAATCACTACTTTTTGCTGCGTTACTTGCCTGTACCATAGTCGTAGGATATACCCCGTCTCTTCCTGGCCGGAATTTCACCGTACTAGCAAAATATAAACGTGACCAACCTTGTCCCTACTTACCATTCTATTCTAACACAATTGCCTGGATTTATCCCGGCGCACTCGCTGTCCACTCAATAAATTAAGTGGCTAACCCTAGTTTGTTGTTTTTCTGTTTGATGAAAGGTTAACTAGCAATCAGAGTCAGTTCGATACAGCTCAAGCAGCGTTTAATGCCCGATTGCGATCTTACTCACCAAAGCCCAGATTTTCAATAACCCAACCAAAACTAGCCAATCCAAAATCCAACATTAATGCAAAATTTAAACTCTAAAACTTACTGGCCCAATCTTTAGCCCAGTTTAAGGTTTGAGTTACTTGTTCAAGGGTAGCCGCTTCACAGTAGAGTCGCAATAATGGTTCAGTGCCACTAAAACGAATCAGCAACCAGCTGTCGTTAGCTAAACGGAATTTATACCCATCGGTGGTTTGGCAATCCACCACTGCCTGACCATTAATTTCTTGGAGAGGCTGAGTTTGTAATTGTTCTTGTATACGCGATCGCACTTCCATCCCCGATAGATGTAAATCGATCCGGTCATAGGCAGAAGCATAGCCAGTTTGCTCTTGCAGACTCTTGTAGAGTTCACTTAAGTCTTTTCCAGATTTAGCGATCGCTTCTAATATATAAAGTGCTGATAATAAAGCATCTCGCTCAGGAATATGATTGCCATAGCCAATGCCTCCGGATTCCTCACCCCCTAGCAAGGCAGGAGTGGATAACATCCGGTCAGCAATATACTTGTAACCGATGGCAGTCTCATAAACTGGCAAATTATAAAGTGCTGCCACTCTAGGAATTAGGTCAGAACCACTAAGGGTTTTGACGACTTCACCACTAAAGTTACGCCGTGATGCTAGATGTTCAATCAGGATGGGAATCAGGATTTGGGGGCTAAGGAAATTGCCCTGACCATCAGCCGCTGCAATGCGATCGCTATCCCCATCAAATGCCAACCCAACCGCTAATTCAACACCCGGTTCGCGGTGGTGACTCTGGAGCGCTTCAAATAGCTCAGACAGATAACCGGGTAAAGGTTCTGGGGATTTGCCACCAAATAAGGGATCCCGTTCGGCCTTAATTTCGATAATGGGTACCCCAAGAATCTTGTTCAAGCCTCCTGCTGCTGCACCATTCATAACATGGGCAAATACAGTCAGTTTCCCCTGACTAATCAGCTGTTGAATCAGGGCAATATCAACCTTTTGTCTTAAGGCATCACAGTAACTTGACCATGGGTCAAAGGTCTTTATACTACCCTCTTTCTTAGGGATAGCTGGTGCTTGAGAAAGTTTGGCTTCAATCTGTTTAGTTATTTCTAGAGGAACTGATCCACCAAAGGCTCCTTTGACTTTTAAGCCTAGGTAATTGCCAGGATTATGACTAGCAGTAATTACCAAAGCTCCTAAAGCATTTTGGGACTTGGCTGCCCAACTAAAGGCTGGTGTAGGAGCATAACTGTTAGAGAGTAAGACATCAAAACCAGCAGCTTGAACCACCTCTGCGGTTTTTTTGGCAAAGTCTTCTGCCATGAAGCGTCGATCATACCCTACGATAATCGTTTGGCTACCCGTGGTTTCCCCATAAGCATCTGCCAGAACTTGAGCAGCAATAGGGGCAACTATTGCCAAGCGTTCGAAGGTAAAATCGGCGGCAATGATACCTCGCCAGCCGTCTGTCCCAAATTTAATTGAATCTGCGGCAATCGCCATAGTAGTATATAGTTACTTAAATTTTAATACTCTGACGGCAAAATCCTAGCATTGGAAAGAGTTAGTGTCTTGCTGACCCGCCAAAGCCTGATCTGGCTTGTCTCGCCATTTTGTCGTCATCTAGTAGTACTGATAGTAGTTACTTAACTTAAGTCACTCTTTCGGGATTTTGTCCAGTGGGTGTATTCGACCCACCATTGAGGTTGGTCCATTGACGCTTCAGCGATGAGTTGCTGAACAACGAAGGTTTTTCCTAAATCTAAGCGCGATATAGTAATGTCTTGTTCTTGTTCCGGCGTCTTTGCTATCTTCGTGGCTATGTTCGTGGATCTCTATCAATCATCCCAGGACTTGGGCAACAGTTTCCTAGTGGTCGTCGCTGATATCCTGCTTAGATCGGGCTGACTCAGGCAGCTTATTCAGTACAGAGATTAGATTCATGCGTTCAATGTAAGGCCAACCACCCTTTTCTTCAATATCTTTTAGAAAATCATATAGTTTCTGGCGAGTATCCGGCAATGAGGCTTGAAATAACTCGTCTCGAATATCGCCATGGACTTTCTCTAAAGCCCTGAGTATAGCCAACAGGGCTATGTTATCCCCTTCGTAATTCTTGGCCAAAGAACGAATATCAGCGGTAATCTCTAGTAATTTAGGGTGTAATTGCTCTGAATCCAAATCTTTATCCCGATCCATTCCATCAAATAACTGTCGCAGTAAAGGCGGCTCTTCCCGTGTACAATGCTCTAAAGAACAGCTGAGGCTCACGGAATCGGTGCCATTTTTGCATGCCCTATGCCCAAATGGCAGTAGTTCAACCAAATAACAAGCTTCCCGATAGTTTGTGTGTAGCCCGACTTATAACATGGGTCTGGTGTGAATTGCGGATAATACTGGTCAATGCCTAGAGGGCAGCAGCTGTTTAACTCCTATTGCACCAGCAACCCAATTCCAGAACCAACCTAACATACATTTTTAGATCTGATTATTGACGATTGAGATTGACTATGAAGTATCGTGCTTTGATTTGTGCCTTCCTGGCGTTATGTCTGGGGGTTTTTACAGCGTCCTGTTCTCCAGATGTAGCCAGCTTGGAAAGTATCGAAGGACTCACCTATGACCAGATTAGAAACACTGGTTTAGCGAATAACTGTCCACAGCTGTCAGAAATGACTCGGGGTGCTATTCCTCTAGACCCTGACCAGTCCTATCAAGTTGTCGATATCTGCTTACAGCCAACCAGCTTCTTTGTCAAGGAAGAAGGAACTAAGCGCAAAAAGGCAGAATATCTTCCCGGTAAATTATTGACCCGTTATACCTCTAGCCTGGTTCAAGTGCGAGGAGACTTAGTTTTTCAAGAAGATGGTAGTCTGAAGTTTTTGGAAGAGGATGGTATAGATTTCCAACCGATCACTATTCAGTTGCCTGGAGGTGAGCAAGTCCCATTCCTGTTCACCATTAAAAAATTGATTGCCACCACTGAGCCTGGTTTGGAAAGTATCAATGCTTCCACCGATTTTGTTGGCGATTTCTACGTCCCCTCTTATCGGGGTGCTGTTTTCCTAGATCCCAAAGGTCGAGGTCTGGCTAGTGGTTATGATAATTCGGTTGCTCTGCCATCTCAAGCGGATAGCCAAGAGTTTGCCAATGTTAAGAGCGCAGATGTGGGCGAAGGCACCATTGAGCTGCGCATAGCTCAAGTAGATAGCGAGAGTGGAGAAATTGCTGGTACATTCATAAGTGAACAACCCTCAGATACTGACTTAGGTGCTGATGAGCCAGAAGAAGTGAAAGTTCAGGGGATATTTTACGCTCGCATTCAACCAAAACAAGCATAGCTGACGTTGGTTTGAGTCTTTGAAGCCACTGACTCCCAGAATGGGAAATTTGCAAAAACGTTAATTGCTAAGGGGCGTATGCCCCTTTTTTGATAAAAATGTGGCGTTTTCGATATCCTGTATGTATTATTAATAAACTTTCATCGTTTATAATTCGGGATTCGGGTGAAATTACTGTTTTAAAAAACTTAATGGTAAATCTACAATTAAAGTAAGTAAACTATGACCAAGGCGGTGCTTTTGGAGATTAATAAACTCGATTAACCCTCGTTACCTATGTTATCAAACAAAACTGCAGCATAAACCCACGCCAATAAAACTGAGCCCCTTTCTCTAAAAGGGATGCAACATAATATCGTCCGGGGATTGGATCCGGGAAAACATCAATCGGTAATCCGACAACCATTACCAATTCAACCTGACCCATTAGCACAAGGGATAAAAAATTTGTTGCAGCCATTCAGGATAATTGGGATGAGTTAGGGGTATCCTAGCCGATTGATATCTACTTGTGATCTACTTTTAATCTACCACCTTAAACTTTGTTATGGCGACTAACCTTAACCATAAACTTAAGTATCAAAGCTTAACATTATTACAAAAGTACCAGCAATCTCCCACCGCTGAACTTCGCAATCAGCTAGTGGCTCTCAATTTAGGACTAGTCAGGAGAGAAGCTCATCATTGGGTCAAGCAGTGTCATGAAAGCTACGAAGATTTACTTCAGGTTGGCTGTATTGGCTTAATTGTTGCCATAGAACGATTTGATTCCACCAAGGGCATAGCATTTAGTTCCTTCGCTATCCCCTACATTCGTGGTGAAATTCAGCACTATTTACGAGATCGGGGTTATTCAATTCGCATTCCTCGACGCTGGCTAGCACTACGGCAAAAGTCTGTGGAAATTACTCGAAATTTACGAGCAACGTTAAATCGGCAACCGACAGAAGAAGAAATAGCAGCAGCATTAAACATTTCCCTAGAAGAATGGCAAGAAATTACCCTAGCTCATCAAAATCGGGAACCTCTGAGCTTAGATACACCAGTGGGAGATTCAGAGGACAGAAACACCAGCTTGGGTGAATTAGTCCCAGATCCTCGCTATCGCAGTTTTCAGCTGGCACAGGAAGACCAAATCCGCATTCAACAAGCCCTAGCTCATTTGGAAAAGCGCACTCGTGAAGTGCTGGAATTTGTTTTTTTACATGACTTGACCCAAAAAGAGGTAGCACAACGCTTAGACATCAGTGTAGTAACGGTATCCCGCCGCGTTAAAAAAGGCTTGGAAGCGTTGCAAAAGTTAATGAAACCGACACAAGATTAATTTTAACACTATTATTTGGTGAAGCATAATAATCTAAAATTATAGAAAATTATATACAGCTGGCAAAGTAACTGGAGGTGCAACTATTAGCCTTATAGCTATCTAAACCTTGTCAAACATGATCTACTGTTTTATAATCAAATAAGTTAGTAACTTGTTTAACTTCGGAACACTACCGCCCAACGAAGAACTAAAAGCTTTGGCAGCTGGTCGTAAGTTAAGCGACGTAAAATAATGGACTGAGTGAAGTTACAGTGCGGTTTGAGAGTAGGCAGAAGAGCCTCCATTAATAAAACTAGCGCAATGCTTTTGGCATTGCTTTGTCGGCAACAACCATTAGTTAAAACTAATGCTATACCATCGTCCTATCTGCTGGTGAGTAGGTTTGTACAGGTTAAATGTTGCACTTGATAGCTAAGTCATCGCTGAAACGCGCTTTGGGCTTCTTGGATTGGGTGTTATTGCCCATAGCATGCCCACAGCTTTTTGCTGAGAGTCTCCAGTTTTGGAAATTTGCCAAAAAAATCCTATCTTCAAAGAAGTTGGTGCCACAGATCGATAACTTCAAGGGTATGCTCGGATAAAGCGTTATTTTTAGGTGGTCATGGGTAAAGTATCATGCATCGTATGGGTGAGTGTGCTGGCTCTGCTTATAGGAGGCTGTCAACCGGGTAGAAAGGCTGAACAGGGGGAGCCGACTACCCCTAAACCTACTCCGGTGGCTTCCCCGGATAGCACCAAACCTTCTCCTCCTGTAGCTCAATTTGCTCCTAAACCCCCGGAAACACCAGAGCAGGAAAAGGTAATACCAATACCACCGTTGATCACAACCTTGCCAAGCAATGAAATAAGAAATCGGATTGATAAGGGACGTCTTGACCCGTTTGCGGCAATTTCAGTGCAACCAGAGGTAGAGATTTTGCCCAATCCTGGCCGACCAAGTAGTTCCCCGACGAGGGTACAGCCTCTGACTCCTGCACCACCAAGACCAGCTTTGCGATCGCGTCCTGGGACAGGAGGTAGTGTAGCGGTAACACCAACCAGCCCTTCAAGAGCTAGCAGACCCTCCAGCCCTTCAAGAGCTAGCAGACCCTCCAGCCCCTCAAGAGCTAGCAGACCCTCCAGCCCCTCAAGAGCTAGCAGACCCTCCAGCCCTTCAAGAGCTAGCAGACCCTCCAGCCCTTCAAGCTCCTCAATCGCTAGAAAGTCTCCTGGCTCATCAAGAGGGAATGTTTTGCCAAGGCCCCAGAACACTCGGCCTACAGAGACTAGCATTGCTAAACCTGCTTCAAAACCAGACAATAGCTCTGTTGCCGAGGATGGTATCCCCCCTATCCCTCCTGAATTTGATCTGCAACTGCCAATCCTACCAGAACCAGAACTGGCCAATAATGTCAGTGTCACAGGGGTAGTTGATAATGGTAGGGGTGTCTATTACGCTATCCTAGATGTCCCTAATGAGCCTAGTCGTAGCGTTCAAGTTGGACAATTTATATTAGGCGGACAAGTGCTAGTAAAGCGAATTGAAATGTATAGAGGCTTAGATCCAGTGGTGATTCTGGAAGAAAACGGTGTTGAAGTGTCTAGACGAGTTGGCGAAAACTCAGGATCAGCTTCTTGAGGTAATCTCAGGGCATGGTGTTAGGTGTTAGGTAAGCATTCAGCTATCAGCCTTCAGCCATCAGCCATCCCCGTACCGTGGCTCAAAAGCCTTTGGCCTTGGCTGACGCTACTAATTGTGCTGATTTTATGAAAAAGTATTAGTAGCGTACGCTATGGACATAAACTGTTGCCGTAGCGTTGCCACAGACCTTTGGCTGAGTGCTGAGTGCTGATACGCGACACGCTGAGTGCTGATACGCGACACGCTGAGTGCTGATACGCGACACGCTGAGTGCTGATACGCGACACGCTGAGTGCTGATACGCGACACGCTGAGTGCTGATACGCGACACGCTGAGTGCTGATAGCTAAAGGTGTTAGGAATTGGGTTAATGGTTCTGCTACTTAATCCCTAATACAAGGTACCCTAGGCTCATGGAGCAGTGTAAACTATTGCGTTATCAAATTAGTTGTCCTGGTTTACCCTTGGCAGTTTATCGAGAGGTAGCTGCCCATTTACGGCAAGTGACAGGAGTAAAAGCTGATTTACTCCCCCAAACATCCCAGCAGTTTGATTACAATCAGAGTCAAGTTGGTGGATTGTGGATTGAGTATGGCGAGACTGCTGATAAAGTAGAAAGAGAACGGGTCAAGCAAATTTTGTCCTATTATCAAAATCGCTATGGTGCCTGGGAAGAAGACACTTCCGATGGTGGACCGCAGCTCACATGATGGGGAAGCAAAACGTTAATGGGTTTAATCCAGGCTTTACGAGGAACACGGGATATCCTGCCAGACGAAGTTGGATATTGGCAGCAAGTAGAAGCGATCGCACAACAGATTCTCAATAGAGCGGCTTATCGAGAAATTCGTCCTCCCATTTTTGAGCGCACTGAACTGTTTGAACGGGGAATTGGGGAAGCTACCGATGTGGTAGGGAAGGAAATGTATACCTTCAACGACCGGGCAACCCCTCCTCGTTCGGTGACACTACGTCCAGAAGGGACAGCGGGAGTAGTGCGAGCTTATATTCAAAATAGTCTCTATGCTGCTGGTGGGGTACAACGCCTCTGGTATACCGGTCCAATGTTTCGCTATGAAAATCCCCAAGCTGGACGACAGCGACAGTTTCATCAATTGGGGGTAGAGGTGATTGGTTCTCGTGATGCCAGGGCAGATGCAGAAGTCATTGCGATCGCAATGGATATTCTAAATAGCTTAGGTCTAGTTAACCTCAAACTTGACCTGAATTCTGTCGGTAGTACCGAAGACCGTCAACAGTATCGACAGGCTCTGGTAGATTACCTCACTCCTTACAAAGATGAGTTGGACGAAGATTCTCAAGACCGTTTAACTCGTAATCCTCTCAGGATTTTAGATAGTAAAGACAAACGCACTCAAGAAATTGCTAAGGATGCTCCCAGTATTTTAGACTACCTAAGTTCAGAGTCCCAAAGTCATTTTGATCAGGTAAAGCAGTTGTTGAAAGATTTAGGGATTAGTTACCAGCTTAATCCTCGCTTGGTGCGGGGCTTGGATTACTACACCCACACTGCCTTTGAAATTATCTCTGATGACTTAGGCGCTCAAGCAACAGTTTGTGGTGGTGGTCGCTATGACGGATTAGTCGATGAATTGGGGGGAAATAAAACTCCAGCTGTTGGTTGGGCGATAGGTTTAGAGCGTTTGGTGATTTTGCTGCAACAACTCCAAGCATCACCAACCCTAGCGCTAGATTTTTATCTAGTATCCAGAGGTGAAGTAGCTCAAGCTCAAGGATTGAAACTGGCTCAGCAACTGCGCAAAGCTGGGTTGGCTGTAGAACTTGACTTGAGTGGAAGTGCTTTTGGTAAACAGTTTAAGCGAGCTGACCGCAGTGGTGCGGTGGCTTGTTTAGTGATCGGAGATGCTGAAGCTCAGAGCAACACCGTGAATTTGAAATGGCTGGCCTCTGGGGAACAAGAAACGATGACCCAAGCTGATTTATTGGATAAAACTGAGCAGTTAAAAGGGAAGATAGAACAATTGCGTTGAGTGTTAAGTGTTGAGTTGCGTAGGGTGTGTTAGGGGAGCCTTGATATTTGGCCTCTAGCCCTTGGTTAGGTTGCTGCCCATAACGCACCACTGCTGGTTCAAACAACTGTTAGGAGATGCACCCTTGAGTGTTCAGTGTTAACACTTAATAGCTTCGTATTATTTCGTAGTCACACATCAATGCTTTGAGATAAGTCTGGGTATGCTTAGGTTATAAAGAAAGGGGTTAGCATCCTGAGGATGCTGCGCTACCTGCCATCTCACCTGTAGAGTTCCCCAGCTACTGCTATGCTACCAATACCGGATTACTTAATTGCCCTGACTGTAGTACTGGTGGTAATCCCATCAGTATTCGTAATTTTACTACGTTTTGCTCTCTATACCCATCTTTTATCCCTAGGGAAGCGAGTAAGAAGACTAATCCATGGACAGCCTCGTGGGAAAAAACCCAGAATTGTAGAAGAGCTAGAAAGACGGTTCTCAGATGCTAGCCGACATTTAGAGCAGGTCAATACAGGCGCATTAATTGACCAAGCCTACAGCCACGAAAAAGTTGTTGGCATATCTTGTGACCAAATTGATTACATTGGTCGGATTATGCCTAGCTTACTGTTATCCTTTGGCTTACTAGGTACCTTTATTGGCATCACCATCAATTTGTTAGCACTCAGTCAAACAATCAGTCAGTCTGATGCTACCGATATCAATACTTTAGTTAACCAATTACAGCAACCCCTAGAAGGGATGGGAATTGCTTTTACCACTAGCTTAACCGCTATCTTTTTTAGTGCTGTCTTAACGGTAATTAACGTCGCCTTCAATACAGGGCTAGCGAAAAACAATCTAATTAGTTACTTAGAAGATTACTTGGATAATATTTATCAGCCGAGTTTAGCAGGGCAAACACGCCTGGATGTATTAGTTCAGGGGATGTCCAATATCTTTGAAAGCTTTTTGGCGAGATTTGGTCAGACTGTTCGAGAAGCAGTGGAATCCTCACTAAAAGAAAAAGTGCAAGAAATTGCTGATGCTAATATTCAAGTGCTTAAACTAGCAGAAAATTCTTACAATAGATTCTTCCAAGCTGCTAGTACTATCGCCAGAAGTGCTGAAGAATTTCAGCTAGCTGCTGCTCAATTTACCCAAGTTGCTCAAACCTTTGAACATAGCCAGTTTCCTCAAAAATTATCTAAGGCTACAGTAGATTTAACTAGAACCCAAAGCAGTTTCTCTGAGTCAGCCAGTATGCTATCGCAATCAGTGCAAGGCATGGGAGTAGCAATGGCTGAACTTCAACGTCATGGGGTTAAATTGGTAAAATTGGCAGAAGAAATCAGTGCCCTCAGACAATCTTCTCTAGATGTAGTAAAACAGCATCATCACAGTCAACAAGCCTTAGGGAAGATTATCCCCCAACTTCAGCAAGGAGCACAGGGATTTCAGTCAGCGATCGCTAGGCTTGATCAATTAGAGCAACGGATTGCTTCTCGAAGCGATAGCTTGAGTGACGTTCACGCTGAATTGGCTAAGTTAGTGTCAAATGTGAAAAGCTATACCGAAGGAGTAAGTCTGGGAATTCAGGCTTTAGGCGATCGCCTTGATCAAAGTATTACTCAGCAAGCTAATACTGACCAGCATAATTATGAAATTATGCGACACAATCTTGAAAAAGTTGTCAATCATCTCAATAACACCAATCAGGAAATTGCTAAGATTAGCCAAAAACTGAATGAGTCCAATCAAATCGATGGTTCAACTCGCATAACTCAAGATATGACTGTAGGAGAGCTAGTCAGGCGTTTGAGCAGTGAACGATAAACCTGGCAAATCGTTAGCTGTCAGCCGTCAGCTGTCAGCCGTCAGCTGTCAGCCGTGAGCTTTTAGCTCACGCTACGCGAACAGCTTAAAATAAACCTCTAAGCGTGAGAATTTAATAGTTCGAGAAAGTCTGGGAATTTGCCCATATAAGCATATGCCCTTAGCCCATAAGCTGATAGCTGAATGCTGATAACTGATAACTGAATGCTGAATGCTGATAACTGAATGCTGAATGCTGAATGCTGAATACTTACAGCAAATGATTAATAGTAATTATAAGATTGACAGAGAATTGATAAAATGCGTCGTTCACGAAATAATGATTGGAATGAAGAGATAAATCTCTGGCCAGCTTTTACAGACTTAATGTCTAATGCCTTCATGATCCTGATCTTATTTTTGTTGCTGTCTATCCTGAAGTCTGTGCTGGCACAAACTGCCTTAGAATCAACCATTGATGATCTCACCAGAAGTGAAGATGAAGTGGTGCAATTGGCAAGGGAGAATGCCGAATTACGAGCTAAGGCAGCTCGGGTTGATCAACTTGAGCGTGGCGTAGCGGTTTGGAGAGCTAGGGCAAAGCGCTCAACTGTCCGCGAAAAGGCACTAGAACAGCAGGTTAGGTCTTTGCAGGTACAGATTGCTGCAGCACCAAAACCACCAGATACACCTCCGATTATTGTAATCAAAGATCAGGGGGATTACCGATTTGATTCCGGTAGTGCGCAAATTCCCTCAGCCATGAAAGACTATATTCGGCAGCAAATTGTCCCTGCTATTGAAAGCAATGCCAAAGACTATGAAATTAATGTAGTAGAACTGATTGGTCACACAGATGGTCAACCTAATCTTGGTGGTAGCAATATCGACCAAACTATTGGGAATGTGGTTAATAAAAATTCCTCTATCAGTCAACTTAGACCAGGATCTAATGCTGATTTAGGACTGATGCGAGCTTTGGCAGTTGTGCAGTTACTCCGTGAGATTCAAGCTAAGGAAGGGCGGCTCAAGGGGCTGCAATTTCGGGCTTATTCTGCAGCTCAGTTAATTTTACCTAATGGGCAAATTGCTCCGATTAGTTTAAAGGATGATCAAACTAGGCGCAGGATTGAAATTCGCTTTACTCGTCTCGGTAGGGTGACAAATGTTCAATAGTTGAAGAGGAGACAATCTCGCTAATCTGGTAAGGAAAGATACGTCAGCTGTCAGCCCTCAGCTGTCAGCTGAATGGTTACAAAGATGGTAGTCATGAATTTGCGATCGCAAATTCATTGATAAGGAATAATCGCCATGACCTATGTCGTAGATAAACAAAAAGACCAACGGCTAGTCCACTCCGGGGTAAGTTGGCATAACTTCAAATCAATTCAAGCGGGGTTCGTCAACTCCCCAGGAATTCGACTGTTCTACTACAGGGGTGAGGTAGAAATATTGGCAGTTTCCCAAGAGCATGAAGCGTTCAGTGGTGTCATAGCACTGTTGCTGGGTACTTATTTTGTTGAAAAACAAATTGAGTTTACTCCAACCGGCAGCTTTACCCAAGAGAAGGAAGGGGAAGCATCTGCACAAGCAGACCAATCTTACCTAATTGGTAGATCCTCAGGAGTGATTGCAGACCTCTCTATTGAAGTTGTCTTTACCAGTGGTAACCAGAGCAAGCTAAATCGTTACCGAGCATTAGGAGTACCCGAAGTTTGGTTTTGGGAGGATGGTGTATTTGCTTTGTATCACTTGCGCTCTGATGGTTACGAAAAAATTTCCCAGAGTGAAGTCTTGCCAGATTTGGATATTGACTTATTGTCTCGGTGTCTGATCATGGCTCCCAAAGTTGAATCTATTAGGCACTTCAGACAGGGGATCTCTCAGGGTTAGAATAATCCTTAAGATTATCCCTAAATTTAGTATCAACAAGCACATCTTAAGGGAAAATTTTGTGGTATCGCTTTCTTATCCCCTTAAACCGAGTAAATGTCAGTCACTCTGTCGAATCCGGTGGTTGACAAATCCCGAGGGTGGGGATAAGCAAAATACTCGACTTAAAGTGTAAGCTAATTGGAAAAGCAATCAAGTCCATTAGCAGGTCTTTGGGTCATAGATATCGACAATGGCTAAGAAGTACTGGGAATTTCTACTACAGAAAGAGGGGGAGCGCTCCTGGAAGCCAATCAAGTCTTCTGAGATCGAGATTGAATCCGGTCGGTATCGGATAGTGGCTCGTTCCAACCTGCCCAATACTGATGTAGAAATTTGCGTCACCTATGATAGCAAAGAGCAAGTGCCACCCAGACGTAAGTCCCAGAGGCGATGGCGTCGCACCAACTCAGAAGGGTTAATGGTGGTGATTCCTTTCACCAAGCTTAAACCTGGTCTGTGGAAGTTACGTTGCAGTAACGATATCATGGACGATTTTATGGGTCAGTCCTGGCGAAAATCCTTAGGGCTACAAGTTATACCCAAAGTCAAAGATGTAGAGACACCCCCTAAAACCTCTGTATCCACCCCAGTAGAATCCACCCCAGTAGAATCCACCCCAGTAGAATCCACCCCAGTAGAATCCACCCCAGTAGAATCCACCCAAACTGATACTCAGCCGCCTCAACTAGACAATTCACTGACTACACCTGAGCTAGCTGTTGATTCTGCCTCCACCAATACTATTACTAATGACCTCAAACCAACAGATGCTAGTTCAGATGGGAGATCAGATGCTAGACCAGATGCTAGTTCAGAGTTTTCTAACCCTCAGGAGTACCAGAGTGAGATCACACCACCAGAAGAACAACCCATAACCATTGCTGCGCCAGAGTTACTTGACCAAGCAAAAGCAGCAATGGGGGTTAGCCAAGAGGAATCTAGTCCTAGTCAAGAGACGGTTTGGCAAGGGGTAGAAGAGGTTGACCCAAAGGCACCTGTTAATCCTGAAACCAACCAACAACCAACAGCAACTATCTCGCAAGACTTACCACTCCAATCGACTGTTGATAATTCCATCATGGAAGAATCTCTAGAGACTTTGGAGCAACTACTACAACAGGTGCTTCAGCCAGTATTGGATGAGTTGGAAGATCGGGACTCTGAAGATAACCAACAGCTAAGAAAAACCTCTGATTTAGATTGGGTTTCAGATACACAGGTTAATCAGTACGGTTTAACCCTAAGACTAGATAAGGATATTTTCCTGGCAAGGCGAGGAGAGTCGTTGACTATCAAAGGGGAATTGGTAGTAGATAATGATAAAATTAATAAGAATGGTGATAGTATAACAGTTAGTGTTTTAGATAGTGTTCTAGAAAACTTATTCCCTGCTACTCTACGCTATCAATTGCGGTTTCCTCAAACAGGAAAACGTTTGTTAGATATTGAGTACTCCCTATCTCAAGAGGAGTTATTTTTAGGATTTAGCCATAGTCTAGATATTCCGACGGATTGTAAAAGTGGTCTAATTTTAGGAAAAATAACCCTTTATAATTCACAGTCAACTCCTTTAGCCACTCAACAATTTACTGTTACAGCTAATGTAGAGGATTTATTAGAAGTAATTGTGCCAGGGAATCAGGGGATGCCAATGGAAACCATGGTAGTACTGGCTAATCGGATCGCTGAATCTGCAAAACCTGATCAACCTGATCAAGAACTTCTCTTCTTAGATGAAGACCCCTTAGAGCAGACTACGCTGGATCTGGTTGAGCTACCTCAAAACCATCCATCTCTGTTCTTACAACCTATCTCTGGACGGTCTTTACCACCAAAACTTTACCACCATCAGCCGAGTGATATAACTGTTAAATCCCTCGAATTGCCCAGTTTGCCTACAATGCAGTCGGTTGCTGACTCTGGAGCACAGGGCCAAGAGATCCAAGATAAGTCTAAAGCATCTGATTCAGTTTCCCTAGATGATCAAGAATCCTCCACTACAGCCAATCCAGAACTAGATAATCGAGAGCAAGATACTGGGTCAGAGTTACAGCCTCAAGACACAGTGCTTCAAGACACAGTAGTTCAAGACACAGTAGTTCAAGACACAGTAGTTCAAGACACAGTAATTCAAGACACAGTAGAACAGTCGGAAGATAGTTCAGAAGATACTAATGACGATAGTAATGTACAGATAAAGTCTGAGGTCTTATCTAATTATAATGATGCTTCTGAAGTGCTGATTAATTCCCTAACGGAATCTGAGGGAATCCAAAATCTTGAGATTAGTGAGATTGATAAATCTGAAACAGATGATCAGTTAGAGGATTCACAATCGGTTAATACCCAGTTCAAGAATTCCAAGGTAAACCAATTATTGAATACTACTCGGTGGGAGACTCCAGATTCTGTAAAAGATCCTGAGTCAATCGCTTTAGAAGAAGCTTTCCGAGCTTTAAACATGGAAGAGCGTTTTTGGTCACGGTTGAGTGCTTTAGCTGAAGATCATGAATTGATGGAATTGCTGAGGTTAGAATTATCCCCAGAGAGTAATCCTCCTGGGCAAGATCACTCACCAGTGACAAACGAACAGAGCAATAAAACGGCTAGCAACGAAGAAGAGGTTAGGGAATTTCCAGAAAAGGTCTTGGAGTCAATGACAGAATCTGAGGATTTGTCGCTAGTTAGTTCAGAATTAGCAATGCCAGAAACACCCCCTAAAGTTGGTATTACTAGTCACGATTGGACGACTCAGGAAATTGTAGTGGATGATCGAGAAATAGCCCCACAACCGACAAAAGCTACTGCAACCAAGCAACATGACGTTAAGGCTAAACTGGATAATCTTTCATCCCTAGAGTTGGATGCGACCTTAGCAGCACCGACTTTATCAATACCGACTACTAGGGACTTGGTTGCTGGAGAAAAGGTAATGGTGACCATAAAACTTCCTCCTAGTCAATCTCGCTTATGTATTAAATTGTGGGTTAAAGACGTCCAAACTCGCTCTCTGCTCCAGGAAACCCGTTCTATTATAGATTTACTCCCCAATGCGGCTGGGGAGCTGGAGGCAATGACTCAATTAGTTATACCCCAAGGCACGACTCAAATTAGAATAGAAGCGATCGCAATTAATTTGGAAAATCAGCAGGAGAGTCACAAGGCGGAGTTGGAGTGTGTAGTTGTTCCTACTGACTTATCGAGTAGCGTTGAAGGATGAAGTATTTTATAGCAATTATCATAGCTATGAGGTAAACAATTTCTGGATTTTAGGGAACAGGGAATCGGGAATCGGGAATCGGGAATCGGGAATCGGGAATCGGGAAAAAATCCTGTGTACCTCATAGGTATGAAAAACGCTAGACTGAGGCAATGCCGTTTTGTTCCATATAATTCAGTAACCAGTTTGCGGCTGTAGCTCTGCGAGTTTGTCGAGGACCAAATTCCCCGATTTTATAACCTTTGAAACCTAATTTTTCTTTCAATAACTGTTTATTTTCTTTGGGTATTGAACGGGTTAGTTTTACGGTAGCAGGGCGGCTTTCTATGAAATTGGGTGGTTCGGGATAGTCTTCTTGCCATTCAGGATTAACCTCAGTTATATCCCACTGTTGCGTAGTTGAGTTATAACGATAACCTAGATAGTACCAGAGTAGTTTATTAACGGTATCGTCATCAATTTTTTCGTTTAAAATTGCCCAAATTGTATTAGTATTGAGTGGCGGTAGTTCAAACATATTTTAATTATAAATTAGGACTTATCAACGATTAAGTAGATTCTAGATAAAGTTAGACTATCTAGACTTCTTCACTTCTCTCCTGGTACCTCTGGCGGAATAATGGTAATGGTTGGGGATTGAAGCTGTATCGCTATGAAAATTATAAAGCAGCCGCTGCGGTGGCAGGTGGGATTGGTTTTCTTGGCTGGTGTGTTGGCGATTTCCACATCAGCTATTTTTGTGCGATTAGCGATCGCATCCGCTGGGGTGAGTGGGGTAGGGTTTAGCCTGTTCGTGGCTGGGTCTCGCCTTACTATTGCGTCTATGCTACTGTTACCAGCTTGGGGCAATCTCAGGCAAGGTCAGCTAGGTCCAGGTGCATTACTCTATGCCAGTGGGGCTGGCATTTGTTTAGCGCTACACTTTGTGGCTTGGATTACTTCCTTATCTTTTACCTCCATTGCGGCATCTACTACGTTAGTTACCACAACTCCGATTTGGGTTGCTCTAGTTTCTTGGCTCTGGTTGAAGGAAAAACTAACTAGGCTGACGGTTTTGGGAATTGGTGTGGCCTTTGTAGGTGCTGTCTTGATTACTTTGGGGGATGGGGGTTCTCTCAGTGGTGGCAGTAATCCTCTGTTGGGGAATTCTCTAGTGGGACTTAAACAAAAATCAACCCCAAATAAAGCCCTTACTCGCTTTATAAAAGGCAAATACGTCTCGGTTTTGGGTCAACCAATTAAAGAAACGGAAAGACATGGCAGTACGATTTGCTTCTAGAGCCTCAGGAAAAGTATTCATTCGCGTAGCGTGGCCTTTGGCCAAGGTTGATTAGCAAGCGCGTCTTTGTAGTCCTCCAGTTAACTTGTGCCAAAGAAGAAAAGTGTAGGCACAGAAGACTAGGATAAAATGGCGAATCAGACTTCTTTTATCTCTGACTTGGTATTCTCTCAAGCCGAGCCATCCCTTAGCTTCTCGATAGAATACTTCTACCCAATTTCTTTGAGAGTAAGTCGTTATAACCCACTGTGCTGTTACTTTACATGAATCAACATTAGTGATCAAATAATCAATGTCTGTCGCCTCTTCAATTGAACTTGCATCTCCTACGATAGCAAATGTTCTTTCTCCTTCTAGACGAGACAGCTTGGCATTTAATGTTGCCACCCAAACACTTTTCGGTTGCTCGTTCGTTTAGATGAACTTCCTCAAACTCATCTGAGGAGAGGCTTTTCGCTAATTCATCTAAGCGAATTTATACTTCAATGTCTGATTCAGTTTTACTAATAACTTTCCGTTCGCGTAGCGTGCGCCTTTGGCGCATTTTTAGCCACCCCTCCTAAATACTTTAGCTCCCTTTCTTCCAAGTTTTTGAGAAAGGTTGTATTGTTGCCATAACCGGCATCAATTAAGACGATTCCTGGACGATACCCCCGAGCTAAACTCCGGTCAATTAACTCTATTCCCAAGTCGGGCTTCTTCTGAAATTCCTCATCTTTCTTTCCCAAAGCTAGTGAAGTGGCGTGCTGATATAATTCTAGGTCTAATGGTAAGCTTTTTTGGCCATCATAAATATGGGTTGTGGGAGATGACTATTCCATTGTCTATCTTACCGATTTCTCCTAGATACTGCCTTCCCACTCCGAAGCGTCAAGTTACCACTTTTTCTATGTCCAGAGTCATCCAAAATCAAGGCAAACCCTCCCTTGATTCGGGTCCCTTGAACATTTGTTCATCACTTGTAAACGGCGTTCATTGATCTTAACGGCATCCCAAGGGGCATCAGTCAAGAAGCGATGCAGCGCGGTCTTGGGGGTTTCCCCCATGAGCGACTGCATCAAGACAATGGTGTAATCGGCTGTAAACTACACCATACGCATTATTTGCCATCTGTGTCAGGTTTTTCCTCTCGCTTTCCCCTAATAATCCCCCTAAATAATGTCTAAATCCGGTTTTTTGGGCTTTGGCGCATGAAGCAATCGTCGAAACGTTTACACCATTTCTCAAAGCACGGGGGCATGGCGGAGGGAGTGGTTTCTCTCAGGTCGGTTATTTCGACGTCAACTTACTGTCTGATAAGTATTATAGCCTTATTTTACTCTTTTTATTGTTTAAGTCCCACTAGCATTGATGGGAGCGGTGATAGCAAGTTTGTATATATTGTTCGGACGTGAAGCACAGCAGCGGGGTTTGAGTCTTGGTAGCTATAGTGCTTTCGCCTACAGTATGGGGGCGTTGGTGTTGTTACTGTTATCCTTACTCTGGGGTGTCAGTTATCTCAATTATCCGGTAGGAGTTTACCTCTACATCTTGTTATTGGCACTTTTTCCCCAAATGGTGGGACATACCAGTTTTAACTGGTTGGTACGCTGGATTAATCCTACCCTGGTGACCCTGGCTATTTTGTTTGAACCCGTTGGTGCTTGCTTTTTGGGCTATCTGATTTTTCAGGAAGTGCCAGGAGTATTGGTGCTGGTAGGTGCCGTGGTGTTGTTAGTTGGGGTGGCAGTAGCGGTTTTTGGATCTAATTTGAGAAAAGAGGTTGAAGGTTAGTTGGTTGTTCGCGTAGCGTGGCCTTTTGGCCAAGGTTAGTTGAAGGATTGCAGCTTGCATGTCACTCCCGCCAGGTCTGTAAGAGACTAACCAGAATTAAAAGGAATAGGTATTCTGAGCTACTAAGGGGTTACTGGCGCACGGAACAAGAATATAAGGATTTATTTGCAGCGAGTGGTTTTAAAATCGCACAAGTCGTTTATACTTATAAAAGTCTAATAGTGATAGAGTTTAGCCTCCAATAAAGAGGTTTTTTAGCTTAACTTTCAGGTAGACAACCTGGTAGTGCTAAAAAATTATTTAATTTACTACAGTCTGCCAGAAGTAGGATAAGCAAAAAATAAATGAAAAAAATGATCAAAACTTGTTGTGTAACGTTAGTAACCTGTATGCTACTGCTAACGATCAATACCATGAATGCCCTGGCGAGTAGTGAAACTGAGATGGAAATATGTGACTTAACTCTACACTCATTTTGTGACCGTAATCTGTTACCGACGCAATATGTGGAACTTATTGCTCCCTCTAACCACATCTCATTTCTTATTTTGAAAAATGATGCTCCAGGAAATAGAAACGGCCAAATAGAAAATGATGATGATTCGGTTACTTACAGCGCTAGCGAAAAAACCACTTACTTAGCCACTTTTTCGAATAGTGAAGACATAACAAAAAGGCTGAAAATATCCAACACTGATGCTATAACAGAGTCTCCGCAGCATTGGACATTTTATCATAGACCCGCACAAGTGGTAAAATTGATTAACGTATTTGCTGCCAATAAAAATTAAGAAATTCGGGAGCACCCATTTGGTAGAATATATCTTTTTAGATGGGCATTAACATAGCGTTCATACAGCTTAATGTGGTATGTTTATTCCAAATAGGGATGCTCCTAGAAAGTCTGCAATGACTCAGTAAGCTCTAAACGTAAAGGGTTTCCGGCTATTTCGTCACCTCTTCAGAGGTCTGACATAATCTGACAAAGTGGTATTTTAAAATTGTACGTAGTAAGGTAAAAAATAAGTCGTCATAACAAGTAATTTAGATATGAGTACCTAGAAAGGGGGATTGAGTTAAAAGCCAATTATTGTTCCTTTTCCCTTTCCCCAATGAATAGTAAACTACTTCAACAAGTCCGCGTTTTAGACCCAGTTTCTGGAATTGACCAACTCGCTGATGTGCTGATTACTGATGGTGTAATCACGGCAGTGGAAACTCAAATCAAAGAAATCTCTGGGGATACAGTGGTGCAAGATTGTCAGGGACACATTTTAGGACCAGGACTAGTAGACCTCTACAGCCATTCTGGTGCACCAGGACATGAGCAACGGGAAACCTGGTCTTCACTACTGGCAGCAGCGGCAAATGGAGGCTTTACTCGCTTAGCCATTTTGCCTGACACTAACCCCCGCCTAGACAATGCTGCTGTTTTGGCACAACGGCAAGAACTCCAAAACTCTCCCCATCTGACCCTCCCACCTTCTTCACCTCAACTCTATTACTGGGGTGCCTTTACCATCGGGTTAGAAGGACAGCAAATGACTGAATTAGCGGAACTAGCTCTAGGGGGAGTAGTGGGCTTTACCGATGAACGTCCTTTATGTAATTTAGGGCTAGTTCGACGGTTGTTGGAATACCTACAACCCTTGGGTAAACCAGTGGCACTTTGGGCTTGTGACCCTAAGTTGGCAAATGGGGGAGTGATGCGAGAAGGTATCCAATCAATTGGTTTGGGTTTGCCAGGGAATCCTGCGATCGCAGAATCATCCGCTATCGCTGCCTTATTAGAAGTTGTAGCAACCACTGGCACGCCAGTCCATCTCATGCGTATCTCCACCAGTCGCGCTGTCCAATTGATTGAATCAGCCAAAGCAGCGGGGTTGCCAGTAACAGCCAGTACCACTTGGATGCATCTATTGCTCAATACTGAAGACTTATGCAGTTACAACTCCAATTTGCGCTTGGAACCCCCGTTGGGAAACCCAGTTGACCAAGCCGCACTGATCCGAGGTGTTCGGGAGGCGATTATTGATGCGATCGCAATTGACCACGCTCCCTACACTTATGAAGAAAAAACTGTTGCCTTTGCTGAAGCACCACCAGGAGTGATTGGTTTAGAGCTAGCCCTACCCCTACTCTGGCATACTCTAGTCGAGACAGGGGATTGGTCAGCCTTAGAACTTTGGAAAAGTCTTAGCACAAATCCTGCTATTTGTCTACAGCAAGACCCCCCTAGCACTGCTCCTGGTCAATCCGCTGAATTAGTGTTATTCAATCCTCAATCCCCTTGGACTGTTCACCAAAAAAACCTCAAATCCCTTTCTAGTAATACCCCCTGGCTAGGGAAAGAATTAATTGGTCGTGTCGTGCAAACTTGGTGTCCAGCAAGTCGAAAATATCAATAGTGAAGTACTGATACTTTATAATTCAGTTTACTGATTCAACCGTTCAGGATAACTCGGATTTGGTTTCAATTTCCCCATTCGATTTAACGGCCAAAACCGCACTACCGCACGACCGATAATTTTGTCACGAGGGACAAAGCCCCAGTGGTGAGAGTCGTAACTATTGTTACGGTTATCTCCCAGCACTAGGTATTCGTCTGGTGGTACTGTTTCTGGTCCAAAATCGTACTGTGGTGCTTCTACGATATACTTTTCCTCTATTTCTTGATCATTGATATAAACTCGCCCATTTTTCACCTCAACCTTGTCACCGGGTAACCCAATTATGCGCTTGATAAAAGCCTCTTTGAAATTTTGCTCTTTCAATTTGTCAGTGGGAGCAAATACCACAATTTCTCCTCGTTCTGGATCTTGGAAAAAGCGATAACTTATCTTATCAATAATCAGGCGGTCGTAAACCTGTAATGTCGGTAGCATCGAGCCCGATGGGATGTATCGCGCTTCAGCCACAAACGTGCGAATCCCAAAGGCAAGAACAGCACTCAAGCTAATTGTTCTTATTCCTTCTACCCAAGCATTTTCTTTAGAAGGCTGTGTAGGTTTTTTTTCTGGTCTTTTATCTGGTACACGACTCATATCCATTCAACTACTACCGATAGACAAGTTTGAGGAAATTTCAACAAATAGCTGATTGGGAAATTATCAGCAAATTTAACAGCAAATTTAACAGCAAATTTAAACCTCTGGGGTTTTCTAGCTAGATCTTAAAAATTTAAAGTTAGTAGGGGAGCCTAAATCAAGATTATGTAAAGTTTTGTGAATAAAGTCAATTTGGCAGGACAACCCTGTTTGTTTGTGCCATGGTGGTAGGTTAGCTGCGGTTGTCTGTATTTAGCTATATATCAGGTTTGTATCTACTGTATCTACCTAGACACCGAGCAGGGAAACTGTCAAATTATAACATCCTCCTATGTTGTCTGACTTTTGCTTGTTTATCCGCCATGCTCGTATTCTATTGCCCTCTGGTGAATTTTTACTGGGGGATATCCACACCTGCGGTCGAAGGATTGTTCAGGTTGCCCCAGACATCCCAGTGCCAACGGACGTTACGGCATATAAAGAAATAGACGCTACTGGCTTAACTTTGTTGCCAGGGGTAATTGATCCCCAAGTCCATTTTCGGGAACCAGGTCTAGAACATAAAGAAGACTTATTTACTGCCAGTTGTGCCTGTGCCAAGGGTGGAGTGACGTCCTTTTTAGAGATGCCGAATACTCGTCCTCCGACGACGACCCAAGCCCCACTGGATGACAAGCTCAAGCGAGCGGCAGATAAGTGCTTAGTTAATTATGGCTTTTTTATCGGCGCAACACCAGCAAATCAGCCAGATTTGCACAATGCCCAGCCGACTTGTGGGATTAAGATATTCATGGGTTCAGCTCATGGTGCACTATTGGTAGATCATGAAGCAGTGATAGAACCAATTTTTGCTGAAGGTTTTAGCGAAGGTTCTCGGAAGTACAATCGCTTAATTGCAGTACACGCTGAAGACCAAGCTAGAATTAATCAGCGGCGTAAGGAATTTGCTGGAATTACTGACCCTGCTGTTCACTCTAAGATTCAGGACAATCAAGCTGCCCTTAATGCCACCAAGTTAGCTCTGAAGTTGTCTAAAAAATATCAGCGGCGCTTGCATATCTTGCACCTATCCACAGCAGAAGAAGCTGAATTGCTTAGGGAAGACAAACCTAGCTGGGTGACGGCGGAAGTGACTCCCCAGCACCTCTTACTAAATACCGATGCTTATGCAGAGATTGGTACCCTGGCACAGATGAATCCGCCTTTGCGCTCCTGCCACGACAACGAAGTTCTTTGGCAAGCTCTACTCGATGGGGTCATTGATTTTATCGCCACAGACCATGCTCCTCACACCTTGGAGGAAAAAGCGAAAGGGTACCCCCACACTCCTTCGGGAATGCCTGGAGTAGAAACATCTCTGCCACTGATGCTGACTCAAGCCATAGAGGGACGGTGTAGTGTGGCTCAAGTATCTCACTGGATGTCTACAGCAGTTGCTAAGGCTTATGGAATTCCCAACAAAGGTGCGATCGCTCCTGGTTATGATGCGGATTTGGTACTGGTAGATTTGGAAAATTACCACCCAGTGTTACGGGAAGAACTTTTAACCAAATGCGGCTGGAGTCCCTTTGAAGGTTGGAACTTAACCGGATGGCCAGTGATGACTATTGTTGGTGGTCAAGTAGTCTACGACAGAGGAAAATTGAACACAGACGTACGAGGTGAAGCTTTAACCTTTACCAGTTAAACACTATCGGATTTAATCGGAAGTGGGAAAAAATTAAAGTTGACCAAAAATTTGGGTCAACCTCAATCCCACTAACTTTCACCCTACTCTACACTGGAAGCCAAGGGCGAACACGCAGATAACCTATCCAACAGCCAAGTTAAATCAAACTTACCGTTACAGGTTAATTGAGCCTGACGTCCACCGTCCTGGCAATAGGTTAGTGTCAGATGTAGATAACTGGGTGGCAAATACTGTAGACGTTCAGCCCACTCGATGGCCACAATTCCCGGAGCAACCTCAATTCCCTCCCAGTAGTGTTCTGGGTTTAATGACTCTACTTCTGAGGTGGATAAGCGGTACAAATCGAGGTGATACAGGGGGATACGTCCCTCTGTGTACTCATTGATCAGAGTAAAGGTGGGACTAACAATGGCATCAGTAATGCCTAGTCCCTCACCAATACCCTGAACTAGGGTTGTTTTGCCAGCCCCTAAGTCTCCCTCCAGCAAAATGATGCTACTAGCTGGCAGAGATTTACCCAATTCCACACCTAGCGATCGCGTTGCTATTACATCAGCTATAAAAATTTTGGTCATTAGTTATTAGCAATAGAGTACCTCGAATTATGGTTATTCTGAGTTAACATCTCAGCTTTTATTTTCCCTTAAAAATTTTCCTCGAACTCACCTTATCTAAGCATGTGCTCGACTATACCACCGTAATAAAACCCGTGCCAGCCTTTCAGAATTGTGCCGTACTAAATGAGTTTCCTCATCTTCATACATTACATTGGTCACTACAATCCGACGCCCTAATTTAGAAGTTTCTTCTCGATCTAGAAATACTGGATGAGACTTAACTTGAGCATACTTAATCAGTGACCCAGCTGAGGGGTATTTTCGATTCACAAGTACCGCGTTAAATAGCCTTTTACCACAGGCTTGATCAATGGCTTTTATATGGTCAGAGACACTATATCCATCGGTTTCCCCTGGCTGGGTCATGATATTACAAACGTAGATGCGGGGTATCAAGCGAGCTGCGATCGCATCGGTAATTTCTGGCACCAAAAGATTGGGAATAATGCTGGTATATAGGCTACCGGGTCCTATTATAATATAATCTGCTTCCTGAATTGCCTTGAGTGCTGCTGGTAAAGCAGGTGGATGTTCGGGAGTACAACCAATTTTTTTGATCACTCCCCGAGCATCAGTAATATTAGACTCTCCTTCGATGCGACGTCCATCAGCTAATTCAGCCCAAAGGCTGACATCAGTTAGGGTAGCTGGCAACACTCTTCCTCTCACTGCTAATACCTGAGAACTAGCAGCAACAGCTTGTTCTAGATCGCCAGTAATATCACTCATGGCGGTCAGGAAGAGGTTTCCAAAACTGTGACCGACTAAACCACTACCAGCTCGAAAACGGTATTCAAACAGTTCGGTTAACAACTTTTCTTGGTCTGCCAGTGCCGTTAAACAGTGACGAATATCCCCCGGTGGTAGCACTCCAATTTCCCGTCGCAGCCGTCCGCTGGAACCGCCATCATCAGCTACCGTAACAATAGCAGTGATATTAGCACTATAAACCTTTAGTCCTCTAAGTAAGCTAGAAAGACCAGTGCCACCGCCAACGACTACAATTTTCGGTCCCCGGTTTAACCGACGATGATCCATCAGCACATCAATCAGTTTTCGATCGTGGTCGGGTTTTAAAACTTCCGTAATTGAACCTACCGTCCGGGTTTGCCCCCAGAAGATGAAAAGTAGACCCAAGATCAGCGCAATTGGACCAGACACATGGTTAGGAATAATGGTGGTAATTTTCTCTAAAACTTGGGCTGTGAATTTAATGATGTAAAAAACTGGAGTCAGCTTTACCCAAATCGCTAATCCCAAACTTGTTAGCACTACACCACCAGCACTTAAAAGTATCCAACGCTTCACTAGTAATCCAGGGGCTAACCACTTAAACCAACGGTTGACCCGCTGAGGAATTCGACCTCTCGATTCATTTTGTAGGGTACGTAGAGCTCTTTTGAAAAGACTGATTGAGGACATAACTACACTGAGTATGGTAAGTACAAAAGCTGGATAGACATTGCTGGTCGAACTCCAGCACTTAACAAGGAGGCGATGCATGTAGTGAGGAACGGCTAAGGCTCCGGAAGTGCCTGTCAGATTGGTACTTTCTTTGCCTAATCAAACCTTCGTGTACAAAGCGCGTGATTCACATAGCCGCTCACCCTTCAGGTATAGCGGTTTCCATTGATATTACTGATCAAGGTGCGCGCCTCCTAGGGCGAATAAATCGCCCTTGGGTCGCACCTCAATGGTGAATTCACTATGAAGCTGGTACTGATCACGACAGTTTCAGATAATTAGGCTAAGGTGTGATTAATACAATATCCGGTACCTAGACGTTATGATCAGAATTTACCCGTGGATATGCTGAAAGTGGTGAGATCGGTTGAGTTGCCATTTAGGGTATGAGAGTAGTCGCTTAACCCAAAAAAATAAGGGGTGAAACAGAATAATCCCAAGTAGTCAGCTATGCCAAACTTCTCTGATTTTCGTTAAGGTGTAGCTGGTCAGAGCTCTTGACTTAATGCTGTGCGCTAGCCTAGGTACTAGGGCTGATAGCACTAACACCATTAACCTAATCTAGTGATTAGACTGGAAAGGGATTAACTGTAGTGAGCCAGATGGAAAAGCGAATTTTGGGAATTGACCCAGGACTAGCTACTTTAGGTTTTGGCGCAATTAGTTGCCAAACAACCCAAATTAGTAAGTTAGGAAAAACAGAAGGCTCCTTAGGAGTGCCAAAGCGTTCTAGCCAGTCACCAATACAGGCAACCCCTGAACCATTGCAGTTGATAGATTTTGGTATCATCCAAACCCCTGCCAAGACTGATTACGGCTCACGACTGTGTACGATTTACGAGGATTTACACACCCTGCTTGAACACTGCCAACCGGATCTGGTAGCGATTGAAAAACTTTTTTTCTACCGTATGAGTACTACGATCTCCGTAGCTCAGGCACGGGGTGTTGTGGTATTAGTAACAGCACAACATGGAGTTCCAATGGTAGAGTTTACACCGGGTCAGATTAAGCAGGCAATGACCGGATATGGTAATGCCGATAAATATGACGTTCAGCAGGCTGTTATGCGGGAGTTAAATTTAGACACCATCCCCAAACCAGATGATTTAGCAGATGCCTTGGCAGTCGCATTGACCGCCTGGTTTCATATGTCTTGAACACTTTACTATATCTGTGAACTCTATTTGTGAACTCTATTTGTGAACTCTATTTGTGAACTCTATTTGTGAACTCTATCTGTAAATTATATCTGTAAATTATATCTGTAAATTATATCTGTAAATTATATCTGTAAATTATATAGCAATACTAAATCAGTTTTAAAATTTGCAAACTATTGAATCCTTGCTGGGCAAGGGTTATAGCGATTAAGCGATCGCGCAGCGTGGCCTACGGCCACAGCCGACGCGATCGCGTTCGATAAGGGCACTATATTTTTGAAATCATTTAGAACTGCTATATCTGTGAACTATACCGATAGCAAAGCAATAAACTTAATCATATTTATATATGTAATATTAAAAACCAGTGTCAGCTTTCGGTGTTGCCAGTTTGACCTGAATTTTCTCTAGGTAATAAGTTAAATTAACCCATGACAAGCAACGGTGTATTCAACCCTTGAGCAAAAATATCGACGTCTTCGCCAAGAGCTGATTGCCGGTGCGATCACTCTCGGGGGTGTATTTCTGATTGGAACTCTGTGGTATCGGGTGGTTGAAGGCTGGGGCTGGTTGGATTCAGCCTACATGACGGTAATCACGCTTTCGACAGTGGGCTATCAAGAAGTACGGCCGATGGGAGATCGGGCAAGACTATTCAGCATTTCTCTGATTTTTATGGGCATTATTAGTATCGGTTACATTGTTAACCGGTTTACAGAAGCCCTAATTCAAGGCTACTTTCAAGATGGAATTCGCATGAGGCAACAGAAGCGCTTGCTAGATAGTTTGACGAAACACTACATTTTGTGTGGGTTTGGACGGACTGGGCGTCAGATTGCTGTAGAATTTAAGGCTGAGGGAATCCCATTTGTGACAATTGACTCCCGATTGGAACAGGTTCAAGCTGTCCAGGATATGGGTTGTATTTCTGTACACGGAGATGCCACCTTGGATGAAACTCTGCTAAATGTGGGGATTGAACGGGCAATTTGTCTGGTGGCTGCCCTGCCCTCAGATGCCGAAAATCTCTATATTATCTTGTCTGCCAAAACCCTCAATCCCCGAATTCGAGCCATCGCTCGTGCTAGCTCTGAAGAAGCTGTTCAAAAATTGCAGCGAGCTGGTGCAGATGCTGTAGTTTCTCCCTACATCACTGGTGGTAGACGCTTGGCAGCTGCAGCCCTTAGACCCCAAGTCATGGATTTTGTGGATGGGATTCTAACCGGAACTGATAGCTCTTTTTATATGGAAGAGTTTCTGCTAGATCCGGAAACCTGTCCTTGCGTGGGCAAAACCCTCAGGGAAGCCCGACTGCGATCGCAAACTGGTGCTATGGTCCTAGCAATTCGCCGGGATTCCGGTCGTCTGATTGCTGGACCAGACGGTGACACTAAACTCATGTCACGAGACCTACTGATTTGTATGGGCACAGCTGATCAATTGCGTGAGCTAAACCAGATTCTCGGTCCAATCCGTTCGAACTTGCTACGACTGCCCAAGCCCAAATAGATCTTGGGCTTAGAAAGTCAGTATGCAGAATGTAGAATGTAGAATTTAGAATGCAGAATGTAGAATGAATGTATAATTCTCAATTCTCAATTCTTAATTCTCAATTCTCAATTCTTAATTCTTAATTCTTAATTCTTAATTCTTAATTCTTAATTCTTAATTCTTAATTCTTAATTCTTAATTCTTAATTCTTAATTCTTAATTCTTAATTCTCATTTGATCTAATTAAGTTTCAAGGTATTAACGGGCACTTCATCCCAAGACTTAACTGTGCGTAATCGGGCAACCCAACCCGCTGCTTTTTGCTGATCAGTCAAGTTATTCTGAAACGACTCGTGGCAATCCCTCGCCTGCTCTTCGTTGCAAGTGGCAATACAAGAGTATAGAAGACCCGATGGATCAATCTGCTCGTTTACCCAAATAGTCATTAGTGATTTTATTAATATAAACCGATATGTAAATTACCCTATGTCATTTTTGCCGTTCACCTGCAACTAGATGTTTAGGGTCGCAGCTGTATATACCTCGTAGTATAGCATGTGAGCAACATTAGTCAGTCGAAGCCGGATCAGTATACTCAGCTAGCTGATTGAGAGCCGTTCCAGTCACTCGACAAATTCTCCAGTCTGGCAATACTGCTGCTCCCATACGTTCATAAAATGCGATGGCAGGTTCATTCCAATCCAGTACACTCCATTCTAAACGCCCATAGCCACGCTCCACTGCTAGCTGAGCCAGGTAACTGAGTATGGCTTTACCGATACCTTGGCGGCGAAATTCCGGTAATACAAATAAATCTTCTAGATAAATTCCCGGCTTAGTTAGAAATGTGGAATAGTTGTTAAAAAACAGTGCAAATCCCACCCCTTGACCACCCTGTTCAACGATAATCGCCTCTACATAGGGTTTAGCGCCAAACAGGTGTTCTTTCAGGTGATCAGCATTGCCAGTGACAGCGTCGGAGAGTTTTTCATACTCTGCTAGAGCCTTAATCAAATTAAACAGAATCGCTACATCAGCTTCTGTAGCTGGTCTTAAGGTAAAGTTACCCATAGTGCTGGCAAAGGGACAATCAAAAAGACAATTTGATTAATTATCATATACCTTCTTGGGTAATGGGTAACTAATTAACTGGAATTACCTGATTTCGACATAACCTTTATCGTAAGCATATGCGCTACGCGCAGGCT
The DNA here is from genome assembly GCF_010692445.1 of Moorena sp. SIO3E8. Classification (NCBI taxonomy): domain Bacteria; kingdom Bacillati; phylum Cyanobacteriota; class Cyanophyceae; order Coleofasciculales; family Coleofasciculaceae; genus Moorena; species Moorena sp. SIO3E8. The sequence goes on from NZ_JAAHHM010000025.1 coordinate 70,359, forward strand.
ACGCCAACAGCCGTCAGCCGTCAGCCGTCAGCTTATTTTATTCATCAGCCGTCAGTTTATTTTATTCAAAAGCTGTTCGGTGTAGCTTTGGTTATGGGCATAAACTGTTCCGGTAGCGTGGCTACAGCGCTGATAGCTGATAGCTGATAGCTGATAGCTGATAGCTGATAGCTGATAGCTTACCCTTTATCCAGGAGTCACGAGCTGACCTAAGATCTGTTGCACTAGTTCAACCAGTCTCTAAGCCGTCGAGCCACTTGGGGACGGCGTAGCTTACGCATGGCTTTGCTTTGAATCTGACGCACCCGTTCCCGGGAAAGATTGAACATGCCTCCTACTTCTTCTAGGGTGTAGGGTTCACTGCTGGCTAAACCATAGCGTAGAGAAATCACATCTTTTTCCCGCTCAGTCAGGACATCACTGAGAACTTCCCAAATCTCCTGGCGCATCATGGATTCATTCATCTTATCTTCGGGCAATCGTAGATCATTGTCTTCGAGCAAATCCATCAGTTCTGTGTCTTCCCCTTTACCAACTCTGTGATTCAAAGAAAGGGAGCGCCTACGCAATTCTAGTAACTGACGCAAATGGGAGGGGGAAATTTCTAGCGCTTGAGCAAGTTCTATTTCATTAGGATTGCGCTGCAGTTGTTGTTTCAGTTCCCGCTGAGCTTTTTTAAGTTTATTGAGCTTTTCTACAATGTGGATTGGTAGACGGATAGTTCGGGCATCATTGGCAATAGTACGAGTAATGGCCTGACGAATCCACCAATAAGCATAGGTAGAAAACTTGTAACCCTTATCTGGGTCAAACTTTTCTGCTGCTCGGTTTAAGCCCAACGCACCTTCTTGAATCAAATCTAGAAATGGTACACCCCGATTAATATATCGTTTAGCAATTGAAACCACTAAGCGCAAGTTCGAGCGAATCATCTTGCGTTTTGCCACACGACCGCGATATAAATTCCCCTCCAACTGACGTTCTGTCATCTCGACCGCTGCAGCTACCTCAGCCTTGGTCGGTTTACGGTCTAATTTTTCCTGTAAGCTGTTCCGGAGTTGGTCGATTTCTACTAGGAACTTAACCCGACGGGCTAAATCTACTTCTTCGTCTGGCTTGAGCAATGGGTAACGAGCCATTTCCTTGAAGAATGCACCCACCGTGTCATCAGAGCCGCTTTTCCGGAAATTATGGGAAGTAGAGACCACTAGTTCATCGTCTTCGGTGAATTCGACGGCTACACGCTGTAAATCAGTTTCCTCTGGCTCAATGTGATCACTAACAAAAAAATCTTTCTCTTCCGTAGAAGGCATTGTATGAGTCTGGTTTAATTCTGTAATATTCATAGGGATGTGTGAGTTGCAAGTGTATTTTAAGTTTGTTAAAACCGTTGCCGTGAGGGGTTGAGGCTGTCTGTTGCTGAAAATTGGCCTTTAAAGAGAAATCTGTTATCAAAAATGGGTGTTGTTGGTTTCACAAAGAACTTAATACTCTAGACAGAGCAGCTAAAACACGCTCCAAACCCTCAAATATCAGTGACCCAACCTGCTTCAAGTAGTTTATGTGTGATTGACGTGATTATAAATTAATGATTTTAAGCTTACCAGAAGCAGTTTGGCTAGTTGTATCTGTAATTACGAAATGTTTAATTACATAGATTTTAGTGACAGTCTAGGGTGAAAGCAGGAGAGATAATTCTCTTACCATTGCTTTTATTATTTATTTTGACTCTGGAAACAGGATCTCACATATTTTAGAATTTTCCTATCTATCAATAGTGATAGAATAGGAGCCTTCCCAAACTAAAGCTGCCCTATGTCTAATCCTCCTTTAGGTCTACTGTTAGCTGAGCCTAGAGCACTTTACTTTTCTGGTGGTGGCCAAGAAAAGTGGGTTGAAGTCCTAGTAGATTGTCCAGGAGTTCAAGGTATATATACTTATCGTAATTCATTGGATGCATCAATCAATCCTGGAGATGTTTTGAGTGTGTCATTCGGGACTCAACAGCTAGGAGCGATCGCTATTCGGATTGTAGACTCTCCACCCCCAAACTTACCACGAGAAAAAATTAAGGACGTAGAGGAGGTGATCAGTCCCGGTTTCTTTCCCAGTTCCTACTGCCAACTGTTAGAGCGGGTTGCTCAGTACTACTGCACCCCTCTAATCCAAGTGATTCGGTCTGCCTTACCTCCAGGACTGTTAGGGCGATCCCAGCGTCGAATTCGCCTCAATTCCTCGGTCTTGCCTAAAGAGGCTCATGTCTTTGTCAATAATTCAGCCGCAAGTCAGATTTTGGAGATTCTCCAGGCTAAACCCAATGGGGATTACAGCTGGCAATACCTCCAACGTCAGGTAAAGGGGGCTAAAGCAGGGTTACGTCACCTGCTCAAGCGAGGTTGGGTGGAAAGTTATCTGGAAGCTCCTAAGCCAACTCGTCCTAAGCTCAAGAAAGCTGTGACTCTGGTGGCTGATATCAATCGGTCTGATCTGACTCGACGGCAACGGGAAGTATTGGAGGTGCTACGCCGTCGTGGGGGGGATTTGTGGTTGAGTGAACTATCACAAATTTGTAATGTTAGTTCTTCAACTATAAATTCATGGGAAGATAAGGGATATGTGGTGATTGAGCCTAGGGAAGTATTGCGCAGTGCGACTTCACCAACCATGGCTACAGATGCCCCAAAAAACTTGACAAATGCCCAATCCCATGCATTAGACCTGATTAATAATATTGATGGCTTTGCCCAAGTGCTGTTGCATGGGGTGACTGGGTCTGGAAAAACCGAGGTCTATCTACAAGCGATCGCACCAATCCTAGCGCAAGGGAAATCCGCTTTGGTGTTGGTGCCGGAAATTGGCTTAACTCCTCAAATAACTGACCGTTTCCGGGCTCGCTTTGGTGATAAAGTTCGGGTTTACCACAGTGCTTTGAATAAAGGGGAGCGCTATGATACCTGGCGACAGATGATCCCAGGTGAGCCACAAGTGGTGATTGGCACTCGTTCTGCTGTTTTTGCCCCTTTGCCCCAGTTGGGATTAATTGTTTTAGATGAAGAACACGATTCCAGCTTCAAGCAAGACCAACCTATTCCTACCTACCACGCTCGCACCGTTGCCCAATGGCGAGCAGAATTAGAAAATTGTCCCCTGATTTTAGGTTCAGCTACTCCTTCGGTAGAAAGCTGGGTCAGTATTAAGGTGATGGGGGGAGCGAGAGATAGTCAGATTGATAGTAAAATTAATCCGCTTATTTCTTCAGCTCCTGAGGTTCAGCCTTTTACCTGTTCACCTCCTCAGCATCCAGAACTTAGCACGCATTACTTATCCCTGCCGGAACGGATTCAATCCAGACCCCTGCCACCGGTGGAAATAGTGGATATGAGGCAGGAGTTACAAGCTGGGAATCGGTCGATTTTTAGCCGTTCTCTCCAAGACAGCTTGAGACGACTAAAGGAACAAGAGAAACAGGGGATTTTATTTATCCCCCGCAGGGGACACAGTACCTTTGTCTCTTGTCGTAGTTGTGGTCATGTGGTGGAGTGCCCTAATTGTGATGTTTCCTTGTCCTATCACTATACTCATGAAGGGGCTACTCAAGTATTGCGGTGCCACTATTGCAATTTCGGACAACTCCATCCCCGTAATTGTCCAGAATGTAGTTCTCCCTACCTGAAATTTTTCGGCAGTGGTACTCAGCGGGTTGTTCAAGATTTGGCCAAGCTGTTTCCAGAGTTGCGAATTATCCGCTTTGATAGTGATACCACTCGTACCAAGAATTCTCATCGCACTTTGTTAACTCAATTCGCTAATCGGGAAGCTGACTTGTTGGTGGGGACCCAAATGCTCACCAAAGGATTAGATCTGGCTCAGGTGACACTGGTGGGAGTAGTAGCAGCAGATGGACTACTGTATTTGTCAGACTATAGAGCATCCGAGCGGGCATTCCAAACCTTAACTCAGGTAGCCGGTCGTGCCGGTCGTGGGGATGACCCTGGTCAGGTGATTATTCAAACCTATTCCCCAGACCATCCTGTGATTCAGGCTGTCAAAACTCATAATTATCAGTCGTTTATCTCGGACGAATTGGAACAACGGGCAGCACTGAACTATCCCCCTTATGGTGATTTGATTCTGTTGCGCATAAGTGGATTGGATCCTGTGGCGGTGGAGAAGGTAGCAGAGGATTTAGCGGACAGGTTAGATACTCCTGAAGCCGAATACGATATCCTAGGACCAGCACCAGCCAGTGTGATTCGGGTTGCTCGTCGCTATCGATGGCAGATTTTGCTTAAGTTTTCTCCTACTGTGCCCGCCAGGTTACTGAATTGGCGGGAATTGCAGGATATGTGTCCTCCAGATATTAGCTTGACTATTGATGTTAATCCGTTGAATATAAGTTGAAAGTATATAGCAATTTTTATAGCTATGAGGTATAAAATTTATGGATTTTAGGGAACAGGGAACAGGGAACAGGGAACAGGGAAGAGAGAAGAGGGAATCGGGAATCGGGAATACCCATGCACTCTATCAAGACAGGAACTCAAGGTCAGATAATACTGTACCTCATAACTGCGATAAACGCTATAAGTTACAATGTAAAAAGTTTAAGGTTGAAGGTTTAAAGTTTAAAGTTTAAAGTTAGGAGTTTAAAGTTGAAAATTGAAAGTTGAACGTTGAAAGTTATAGGGAACCTAAATAAATTGTGATAATTTCTATTCTCGATTCCCGATTCCCGATTCCCGATTCCCGATTCCCTGTTCCCTGTTCCCTGTTCCCTGTTCCCTTTAAAATTTGTGAATACTCCCGCTCACGCCATCGTCAATCTCCTAATTTTAGGAAAAAAAAGAAAGCCGGAAAATAATTTACCAATTGTGTTCGGTGCCATCTTACCGGATTTACCAATGGTAATTTTTTACATATATGAAAAATTAATCAGAGGAATTCCTGAAAACGTAATCTGGTCTGAATCCTATTATAACCCAAGCTGGCAAATATTTTTCGATATTTTCAATTCTTTTCCACTGATACTATTAGGTGGATTGTTAGCCTACTATTTTGGTGAAACGTTTCTGATTGCTATGTTTGCTAGCATGGCTCTTCATGGGATTGGAGATTTTCCTGTTCATGCTGACGATGCCCACCGTCACTTTTTTCCATTGTCAAACTGGCGCTTTGAAAGCCCTGTGTCTTATTGGGATTATCGTCATTATGGTCATATTTTTGCTCCTATAGAAGTGTTGGCTGTTATAGTGGGATGCTTAATTTTATGGAGAAGGCACACTTCGATGACCGCTCGGATTATTATTGCTATGGTAATTACTGTTTATTTTGGTTATGGAGTTTATGCTGTGTTAGTTTGGGGTTAATAGTTAAGCTATCAGCTATCAGTTGCGTAGGGTGCGTTAGGGGCGGACTTGCGATGATTTTTCGCCTCCTAGCCAGCATTGGTATAGTCCGCCCCGTAACGCACCACCCAAGGACGAGCCCTCATTTTCTGTCACAGGCAAGATGCCTGTTCTACCTACAGGCAAGATACCTATCACAGGCAAGATGCCTGTTCTACCTACAGGCAAGATGCCTGTTCTACCTACAGGCAAGATGCCTGTTCTACCTACAGGCAAGATGCCTGTCACAGGCAAGATGCCTGTTCTACCTACAGGCAAGATGCCTGTTCTACCTACAGGCAAGATGCCTGTTCTACCTACAGGCAAGATGCCTGTTCTACCTACAGGCAAGATGCCTATCACAGGCAAGATGCCTGTTCTACCTACAGGCAAGATGCCTGTTCTACCTACAGGCAAGATGCCTGTTCTACCTACAGGCAAGATGCCTGTTCTACCTACAGGCAAGATGCCTGTTCTACCTACAGGCAAGATGCCTGTTCCACCTACTGAGTTAAACAGTAAAAATGAGATACACCCCCCAAAGTCTCCTCAATCTAGAGCAATTTAGGTTAACCTTAAAGACAAAACTACAATAGTGTTCAACAGAGTCATGACTGATAACGAAACTGGTTCCATTGGACTTGCCGAATTGATTGAGCAAGTTAAAGGGGAATTACTAACACCTCCAAAAGATAAAACGGCTCCTTTTCTGTTTGTGGAATCAGTTGAACTAGAGCTTCAAGTAACCCTCAAAAAAGAAGGAAAAGCTGGCATCAAAGTGAATGTTATATCAGTTGGTGGTGCGGAAGCTGGTGGTGGAGTTGGTCAGGATAATATTCAAAAAGTGAAGGTCAAGCTATCGCCGTTGTATAGTAAAGAGGAAATGAAGAGATACTGTAAAGCGTTACATCCAGAAACTGTTCTACCTTCAATCAACAATACTATAAACGGAATAATGAAAGGGAATGACTCTGGGGATGAAGGAGTTATGTAGAAAAGTTAAGCTAAAACGCATTTCAAATTATTAGTTTTAGCAAGGAAAAAGGTAAAACTAATAATTTGATTGATATCTATCTTTTTTAGTTGATTTCTTTCATATCCAGTTTAAAGGCACAATAGCTTAGACAATGAAAATACTGAAATTATTGTTAACTGTACCCCACAGGGCAGAGCCAGGAGAAATAGAAATTTATGCCCAAGGAAAAGCCGGTCAGACGGTTTATCATTCGCGTTTACCTTTTTTTGAAGATGGAACCCGATGGCGAACTACTATGATTAAAGCCCTTGGTGCTGTAGAGTTTCAATCAGATACGTTTCCTAAGTCTGAAGAAGTGAACTGGATGGTAGCGCAAGGGTGGCTTCCCCCAGAGGGTAATCATTTCCATCCCCAACTCTTAAAGAAGATTGGACAAGATATCTATAACACTCTTTTTCCCCCAGGAAAAGGAAGTAATTTCTTACAGAGAATGTTAGGCAGCCTTGAGCCAAGGGAACAACTACATATTCAAATCCAATTTAGCGACAAAATTGACGATAGAGGACGTTTACCGGATTATCCTTGGGAATTAGCTTGTGACGATCGCGGATTTCTCGCTGGACGACAAGTGACTTTTTCACGGTTGATTGCCTTTGTCGAAAATATACCTAAGCTTCCGCCAGTAGAGAAAATCAAGGTTTTGCTCGTCTCATCCCCTTTTGGGGATACAGCAATGGATTTACCTTGCCTAAACTCTCACGAGCGAAGAGCTATACTCAGAGCACTCCAGCAAGCTGAAGCAAAAGGCACAATTGAGGTAGAACAGCTCGAACCAGCGACTTTCAAAGAATTTGGAGATTATCTGACCCAAATTTCTGAAGAAAAAACGCCTCATATCATTCACTTCGATGGTCATGGCTTTTTCGGTAAACGTTGCAATCATCAGCAATGCCGTGCTATCCATCACCAACTCAGAGCAAATTATTGCCTAAAATGTGGCTCTCCTTTAGACCCATCTCCCCAAGGCTACTTACTGTTTAAACCTAACCAAAAAGATAGTACCAAAGAAGCCGATTATATCAGTGCTACAGAAATTAGTGAGCTGATTCAAAAAAGTAATCTTGATTTAGGACAAAAACCAGACCAAGGCGTTCGTTTGGTGGTTATAAGTGCTTGTAAAACAGCGATGGCACTGGGAAGCGATTCTGTGTTCAACGGTGTGGCTCAAAAATTGATAGAGCAACAGATTCCAGCAGTGGTAGCTATGCAATACAATGTTACCGTAAAAGGGGCAACTGCTTTTGCAGAGCGGTTTTATCGAGCATTAGGTAACAAAAAAGTCCTAACTACTTCCGTGAGTATGGGACAGGATGCCATGGGTAGAGAGGGAAACCAATGGTATCGCCCAGTGCTTTACCTACGTTGGTCTGATCAAGAGGGGGGGCAGTTGTTTGGTAATGGGCAACCTGATTCGGATGAAAATAAGCAACCTGATCCGGTTAGACCTAAAACCTCACCGAAAACGCCGATAAAAAACCCAAGAGATACCACAGAAATACCACAAACAAAGGGACAAGATGAGGAAGAAGGTTTAAAGCAGTTTTCCTTTGAAGTAGTAACAGTTAACCGGAGAGGAGCAATAATCAAGCGAGAAAATAAACAAGAAAGTTATTTCACTGAACATCTGGGAAATGCAGTAGACATAGAGATGGTGTATATCCCAGCAGGAAGCTTCTCAATGGGTTCCCCGGAAACTGAGAAGGGGAGTGATGACAGACAAAGACCTCAACACCAAGTAAGCATTAAACCCTTCTTCCTGGGGAAATATCAGGTAACCCAGGCGCAATGGGGAGCTGTGGCCAAACTCCCAAAAGTTAACCGGGAGTTAAAGCCAGACCCTTCGAGATTTAAAGGAGAGAAGCGACCAGTAGAGCAAGTAAGCTGGTACGATGCGGTGGAATTTTGCGATCGCCTTTCTGAATATACAGGAACTAAATACAGATTACCGAGTGAAGCGGAATGGGAATACGCCTGTAGAGCCGGAACTACCACACCATTCCATTATGGAGAGACCATAACCAGTAAATTAGCTAATTATGACGCTTCCAATACTTATGCAGAGGAAGCAGAAGGGGAATATCGACGAGAAACCACCCCAGTAGGAGGTTTTCCCCCCAACGGCTTTGGCTTATACGATATGCACGGCAATGTTTGGGAGTGGTGTGGGGATCCTTACCATCGTAATTACAAAGGAGCCCCTACAGATGGGAGTATCTGGAGTGTAAATGATAATAAGGATGATTCTCAGTGGCTGCGGGGCGGCTCATGGTACGACAATCCTAGGAATTGCCGTTCTGCCTCCCGCGTCAGCTTTTTCGCGCGCGATAACTTCCACAACGATATCGGTTTTCGTGTGGCGAGGGGTGTTGGGAGGACTTAGCCCTTTTACCTTTTTGACCTTTTTATTCCTTTTTCTCTCTTTGTTGCTGCCGTCAGGGGGATCGATTTTTTTTAATAAGGGATGTAGCTAATTCAGCAATACCAACTTGATTTGAATAAACTTTGATCAAGGCCATATAATCCTCTCAGCAAACAAACTCTGCAATCGCTCTAACTTACCACCTTTTTGATATAATAAATCCCCCTTACCCAACAAATAAGCTGCTTCACTGTTGCTACCACCAAAAATAATCCTTGAGTCGGCTTCAGACGCTGTGCGTAAAGCAATTCGCCCTGGTAAATTAGAGCGAATAATCGGAGTAACAACGTTGGCGTCTGGCCGTTGAGTAGCAACAATCAAATGAATCCCAGCTGCTCTAGCTTTGGCTCCTAAACGCTTAATACTTAATTCTAAGTCTTTGCGGATTTCTTTTTCGGCCATGAAGTCAGCATATTCATCAAAAATACAGACTATCCGAGGTAACGCTAGGTTTGGTTTATTAGTTTGTTTCTGAGTCAATTGCTGATTATAAGCATCCAGGTGAGGACACTTGGCTTGTTCAAATTTCCGGTAACGCTGCTCCATTTCGTCAACTAATTCTGCCATCAGTTCGATAGCGCGATCGCTATCTTTTACGATTGGTGACAGCAACCATGGCATGTCCTCAAATTCTGGGAAAGTGACGCGCTTGGGATCAACTAGAGCAATTTTGAGCTGTTCAGGAGAGTGGTGATAGAGTAGGGATAGCAGAAGCGATCGCAAAAATTCACTCTTGCCACTTCCGGTTGTGCCCCCTACTAAAAAGTGACACGTATTGGGATCCGATAAATCCGCTTCTACCAATTTCCCATCTAAATTTACTCCAATCCCAATCCTGGGAGACTTTAACTCAATTTCCCCCCAAGATTGGGGGGTTAGGGGGGCGGGAGACTTTAACTCAATTTCCCCCCAAGATTGGGGGGTTAGGGGGGCGGGAGACTTTAACTCAATTTCCCCCCAAGATTGGGGGGTTAGGGGGGCGGAATTTGCCGGACGCTGGATATAGTCATCAAATCTAGCTACTTCTCTATCCTCATCCTTCCGTGGTAAATCCACACTGACATACCCAGCTTCAGGAGTAATCAAGGGAGGATTCTCCAGACCTAAGTGTACTTGTAAATCCTTGGAGCGATTCTGTATCGATATGACTTTTACCCCACGATTGGGTTTTACCTTGATCCGGACAAATGCTGGAGCAACTGTTGCGTTGACATAATCGACACTAATTTTAAAGTCTTCTAAAGTACTCACCAATTTTTCCCCGGTCTGATCAGCATCAAGAGTTTTCCGGGATGGTGCCTTGACCGGCTTTTGCTTAGTATCAGGAATTTTGCGGGATGGTGCCTTGACCGGCTTTTGCTTAGTATCAGGAATTTTGCGGGATGGTGCCTTCACTGGCTTTTGCCCAGTTTTCACCTCCTCAAAAAAAGTTTGACAGGTCTGCTGTTGGGGACAAATGTTGCATAGGTGAAGCTGTCGTGTCGGTGGTGGTGGCTCCAGTTTGCCCTTACCGATTGCTGGAGTGCAATGGTTTTTTCGGCGTTGCTCATTAGTTTTGGTCAAGCCCCCTAAATCCCCCAACTTTGGGGGACTTTGAGAGTTTTGTTCCCCCCAAAATTGGGGGGCTAGGGGGGCAAAATCATACCCAGAATCAGCAACGCCCCCATCTCCACTCTCTTCGACCTGGGCAGGTTTCCAAGTCAGCCATTGGCGCATCTGTTGTAATTTATGGGGAATGAGCTGATGCACTGTATCCTCTAGCTCTTCCCGGGAATAGTACTGTTTTTGGAATTCCGGTAAAACACAATAAACCGCTGCATCGATTGCTACTCCTTTTTTTTGGTGGAGCATGTAACTATAGAGGGCTACTTGAGCTAGGTTAGCGGATGGATCTACCGGTTGATAGGTTTTATAGTCTACGACACAATAGCGATCGCGCTCACAGTCGAAGATTAAGCTATCGAATTTTCCATTAACTCGTTGCTGGGTACCATCAGGAAGAGTGAAGTTATAACTGAGCTTTATTTCTTGAGCAACGAAGGTTTTACTAATTACTTCCTCTGGCTGACAATAGGGTCGATTAGTAACTAGCAGTTGAGTCCAATGGGGAATTAGTGATTTTAATCCTTGCCACAGTTGAAGTAAGATCGAGGCTATATCTGGATTGGTATTGATTTTGGGGAAAACCACTAGCTCATACAGTAGCGCTTGGATCTTAGAGCTAATCTGGCTTTGGTCTAGCTGACTTGCTGTGGCAGAAAATAAGGCTTGAAATCGGGAATCTTGCTTTAGTGTGTCAGTACACTGTTGACATAGCTGATGGAATACTGTCCCAATACCTGGTGAGTCGGATGGTGGTATAAATAGGGTTTTTCCACCAAAGCGCTGACTCAAATAAAATAAGCGAGGACATTCAATGGCTACCCTAACTTGGGTAACACTGAAGCCAGGGGATTCTGATTGTTGCGTCCGCAATCGTCTTGTGACCATCTGCTCTGGACTCCAGCTATTTTTATCACTAATTTCTAGTAAGCGGCGATGGACATGGGCTAGATACACTGTATCCAGTTTTGCATACTTTAGCTGTTTTTCGCTTAGCGGACGTTTTCCCCAATCACTGCTTTGCTCTTCTGTATCGACATTAGGGAAATGGCACAGCTCTCGCGCTAGTGTTTTTAATTTATTATTCGATACCTGTAATGGATTAGACAGTTTCTTGTTCGTCAGCTTTCTAGCTATTTGATAGGTACAGGTGACATTCTTAGCTTGCTCTTTACCCCCTAGATACCGTAAATCAAAGCTAGCGTTGTGAAAGACTTTTTCAATGTTAGGATTAACCATAATATGGTTAACAAAGTATTGCACTACTTCCGGTTTGTCTAATACATCTAAGATGTAAGCTTTGTCACCATTTATATCCGTCGGATCAGCCAATACCTGAATCAGAGATAATCTAGGATTAGGGGTATTCCAGTCAGCTACTTCCGTATCTAACCAGAGAACTTTTGATGCTGATAAATTAAGGATTAACTCTCGGATTTGGGCTAGTTGAGTCAGGTACATTGGTGCTTGTTATCCGAATTTTTGTTATGGTAAAATAATGGTTAGCTGTCAGCCGTCAGCCGTCAGCCGTCAGCCTTTGGCACCTCAAGTAGGGTGGCACAGGCTTCTAGCCTGGTTTTTAGGGAACAGGGAACAGGGAACAGGGAACAGGGAACAGAGCTTGTAGGGTGGGCAAAAACAGTTTGCTTCTTTTGATAATTCTGGATTATATTACTTTGCCCACCCTACTTGAATTGGTCTGAGAGCTGAGAGCTGATAGCTGATATAGCGGTTATTGCATTTATGAGCTACACTTTTAAACCTCAAAGTCCCCCTTTTTAAGGGGGATTTAGGGGGATCCCTTTGTAGCTCATGGGAAATATAATTGCTATAGCTGATAGCTGATAGCTGATTGCTGATTGCTTACGGGACCAAATATACTGATTGTGTTTCTGGGGAACCATCCACAGGGACAACTTTAATTTGATTTTCCTGATACAGTTCCTTAATTCGTTGTTGAATTTCTATTTCTTTGAGCCGATTAAATTGACGGTGAGTAGTTTCAATTAAAACCTTAAGACCAATAACTTGGTCTTGTTTGAGCACATTTAACACAAATTCTTTAACCGGATTGAGGGGTACTTTATTCTCTTGTATCGAAAAAATATTCAAATCCTTTAGTAAAGGACAATCCTGCAAAATTCCTGATTTTCGGATTAGATCTTGTAACTCTGCCAGTGTTGGTATTGTATCAGCAAGCACTAACTCTTGGGAACAAGCGCCATTAACTAAGTTATGATAAGTATATAAGTAATGGATAGAGGAGATATCCTCTAATTTGAGGTGATGATGGTCAGAACCATTGAATAGTTTGGTGTAGAGTTTGTAGCCTGTACTATCACGTTTTATGTTAATTTTTGTATGGCGAATTAGGTATAAGGTTTGGCAGTGATTGCCTTGAATAGCTTTATCACAGGCATTGATCAGATGATAGAACCTGCTACCATTAGTAGTTTCTCCCCATACTACTGCGATCCGTCCTTGAGGTGATGGCAGCTGGTAACTTAGGGAATAACTGGCAAAGGTTTTGCTACTGGACAAAAATTTTGGTTTAATACCCCTAACCTCTAGAGCTTCTAACGCCTCTCGTAACATCCCAATCAATTTAGGTTCATCAATATCTTGGATGCGGGTAATTTTCTGCTCAGTCTTTTGAAATTCCTTCTGCCATTTCAATTTCAATGAGGCTAGGATTTTTTCTTCTATTGGTATTGAATTGCTGCTAGTATCCTTCTCAGTAGTTGAGTCAGTGGTTGATGGCTCGGAAATCTTAACTCCCTCGATATCCTCACTAGTTAAGTCAATCGTTGATGGCTCGGAAATCTTAACTCCCTCGGTATCCTCACTAATTAAGTCAATCCTTGATAACTCTGAGTTAACTACCTGAGTTTTATACCTTTGAATTAGCTTATTTCCCAGGCTTAAGGTCTGGCGGGGAGTGGTTTTGCCACCAGGAAATTCTTGTTCTAAGTCTTGCCGAGTTAAAGGGTAAATCGGTGAGGTGGATTTTGGTTCAGCTTGCTGATGTAACGGATAGAGTATGCTTGCCCAGAGGGATTCCGCTTGCTCTAGGGTAATGTTTTTGAGCAGAATTTTAGGACTAAGTCTAGCGAGATCAGCCCCTTGAAGTTTTTTTAAATTCCTTCTCCAGGTATTAGTGACTATGCTAATAATAATCAACAAGTTATTGGGAAAGCGAGTATTAAGGGTAGAGTTGACATTAAACAGCGCTTGTAGATCCAGAGAACCATCGGGCAAACGAGGAATATTATCCAATTGGTCAAAACACAGCACAATCGGCTTGGTGGATGAAGAAATTCTCCCGAAGTTGATTAAGATATTCTGAGCATCGTCTTCGTTATCTATAGAGCCTCTGACCCCAAGGGTTTTCAGGTCTTCTTCATCTAAATCTTCTCCCCTTAACCATTGATAAGCCAGGTGATATCTTTCTGGATTAGTGAGGTCATAGAGGACTCCAAAAAACTCTTTACTGCGATGAATTCCCCCTGGATAGCTAGCTCTGAGGTCACTAATAAACTGTTGTCGCTCATTCAGCAGCCAACCGTTTTTTTTAAAGGCTGGGAGACTCTTTAGCCACAGCAGCAACTGAGACTCTAGTTCCCCTTCTGGGACTTTTAGCATACTGTCAACGGTTTCCCTAAGAATATAGCGCCAGATGCGATCGCTATTTGCCCAAGGACCGATATAAGCAAAAAAGGCGTCTTGATTGAACTGCTGTTTGAGGCGTTTTAATAGATAACTTTTCCCCGAGCCAGGATCACCAGCCAGTAAGATAGTGCGGGGTCGATGGTCTTGAGTCACCGCACTGAGGGTGGTGGTTATCTGATTGATTTCATCTTGATGAATCGAGTTGACATTAACAGCACCATTGTCTGGATCTTCCCAAAAATTCCCCGTAGCAAAGGTCACGGGGTCAAAGGGATTTAGGGCTTGTTTAATTTTTTCCTTGATCGTTGCCATCTCTTTAATTCCATCTATAGAGTGGACAAGGATAGAGGATTAACAATTGGGAAGCCTGGGCTCATAGTATCATACTTTGTATCATACTTTACTGCACCATAATGAAAAATAGCCTCCCCCCGGTATTTTGAGGAATACCAGCTTCAATTTGTTCCTCTGTATACATGTTTGCTTCTTGCAAAGCACTCAGATCAATTTTATCTTCTGCTTGCAAGCTATACAGTGCTTTATCCAATTCTTCCCTAGACAAAGGCGGTTGTAACTTTTGGCGCAAATGAAACAGTGGCAAATAGTTTTCTGTACCCAATTCCTGGTCTAAATCCTTGATGATTTGTAATATTTCTTCATTATTATGGGGATTGACTAGAGCGGGAGTCGAATTTCCATCTGATTCTGAGATTGTACTGGTTGAGTTTGGCAGCTGTTTGCGCAGGAAATCGATGTAATCCGCTAGCATGGTTTTAGAAAGATTGATATTGCCACGACCAACGGGTTTATAATTATTTAAGAGGTACTCAATACCTGTTTCAGTAATCCAAACATCTTTGAATTTAGTTTCTGCGACTGTGATATAACCCCGTTCTATCAAACTGTCCATGATTTCCTTGCGGGTCTTAGCAGGCTTGACGTTTGTCTTGGCGGGAGTAGTCGGTTCTGTTTCACAGGCTTTTAGAATTTTGCGTTCTTTCGTGCTCATTGGTACTTCAGCCTGATCTTGGTTTAGAAGTTCCTTGCCTGCATCAGTGATCTGAATTTTGGTGATTTCTTGATTAGACTCAATCAACTTGCGATCGCATAATGCCTGACAAATTCGATCTCGTTCACCCGCTGAGGTTTTAGAATTGGGTTTCGCTTCTGTAATCAATGCCCGATAATCCGGTTTGCTCAGTAGCTTCAGTAAAAATTTTAGTTGGCTGACTTCCAGTTCAATAGCTTCCATGTTGATTGTTGTTACCTCACGTTTGTTCAAGATTAACCTATCTCTATTCCCTATAACCACGTAGTAGTTAAAGATTTTCGCAATAGATTCTACTGTCAGCCCTCAGCGGACGGGCGCTGAGCCCTCAACTATTAGCTCTGAGCAGAATTCTTATTATATAAGCCTTTCGGTACTTTTCAATAGTATCTTTATTTCCGTGGTGCCTTACTAGGCTCAATCCTTACCGATATTAGACTTATCTCAAGTCTGGTTGAATACCCATAATTAAGGGTGCGCGGGGATGGTAGGGAGGCGCTAGAGGTCTGGGGAGATAGGGAGATGGGGAGATAGGGAAATTTTTCTTAAGGGTAATTATCGTAAGATAATATTAGCTGAAGGTCGCGACTAGATGGGTATTCAGGGAAAACCCTCAAAACGCTGATACCCGAAATGCTGATAGCTGACGACCGAAGCGAAACCATTCAGCTATCAGCCCTCAGCATTACGTCACAGGCATTAAGCCTGTGCCACAAAGCATCTCAAGTAGCGTGGTCCAAAGGCCAAGACTGATAGCACCTCAAGTAGCGTGTGCGTAGCACATAAGCTGAATGCTAAGCTACAGTCAATTTTCTTACCCCTACTCCCGTCTTGATGCAATAGCGAGTGGGGGAAAGCACGGCAGTTGCTCATGGGGGGAACCCCCAAGACCGCACTGCCTCCCCAAGACCGCGCTGCATCGCTACTCCCTATTCCCTATTCCCTATTCCCCTAATAACGTCGAGTTTTCTGAACTCCGTAAACTAGTCCTGTACCAATCGATAACAAGATCAATAGCCACAGGATACCACCAGGAAGAAAGGTAAGAATACCAAAACCTCTGAGCAAGTAAACCATAACGGTGATAGCGAGAAGAGCCCCAAAAAAGTAGGCAATTATTAAAGTTTCAGATTGAGAAGGGGAACTCATATAGTATTTTTAGTTTAGTTGTGAACAGATCACGAAAGGCAAGAGGCAAGAGGCAAGAGGCAAGAGTTAAAAAAAACTGTGTACCTCAGGTGCGACCCCTAAGGAAAGGCAAGAGGCAGAGGCAAAAGGCAAGAGTCAATCAAGTATAGAATGATTTTGGCCGACTGCATCGCTTTTTCCAATTCATTTATAAATGCTAAGGGCGTTTGTCGCAGTTATGAGGTACACTCTTCTTTGAAGATGATTCCCTTAAAATCTTCATTAGTCTTGCCTTTTGCCTTTTGCCTTTTGCCTTTTGCCTTAAAAGTATCAGATTTTTACTCATGGCAATTAGACTGGCTAGATCAATAATCAACGGTCGTTAAAATTGCTAAACATAGAGTTGGCTAAAATAGCTGCTTGAGTGCGATCGCGTACATTCAACCGACTCAATATATGAGTAACGTGGTTTTTGACGGTCTTCTCAGAAATATACAACCTCTGAGCAATCTCTCGGTTGCTAGCACCGGTAGCAATTAGCCGTAAAATCTCCTGCTCTCTAGGAGTTAGTTCCTCCCAACCCGGAGGTGGACTCGGAGTTGGGTCTCGCATTTGAGTAGCGACTTTTTTGCCTATACCAGGGCCTAACTGAGTATACCCTTTTTGCACCGCTCGAATTGACTGAGCTAATTCTTCGGGAGGGGTATCCTTCAGCAAATATCCGGCTGCTCCGCACTGTATGGCTTGGGTAACGTACTGGTCATCATCAAAGGTAGTTAGTACTAATACCTTTGTATCCGGGAATTGCTGACAAATCTCCCGAGTTGCAGCGACGCCATCCATGACAGGCATCCGAATATCCATGAGTATAACATCTGGCTGTAACGTTTTTACCAGACTAATTGCCGTTTGTCCATTCTCGGCTTCACCGACTACCTGTAAGTCTTCTTCTAACTTCAGCAAGGCTTTTAATCCACGCCGAATTAAACTTTGGTCATCTACGAGTAAAATACGAATCATCATCAAGGATGAATTATATAATAGTTGTCAATTCGGTCTTATTTTTAGGGAGTAGGGAGTCGGGAGTCGGGAGTCGGGAGTCGGGAGTCGGGAGTCGGGAACAAAACTAATCACAATGCGTCTCTAATTTCTAGATAAGCGCGTTGGTATTTGAGCTCTAAACCTGTATGATATTTTTTTTTTGACAATAAAACTCCTGATATATTTTACCTCTTGCCTCTTGCCTCTTGCCTCTTGCCTTTTCCTGCCATACCTGTGTTCACAACCGATGATACAAACGCGCTTAGCTTAAACCTTTGGTAAAGGAAAATGAGCGATAATTTTGCAGCCAGCTCCTGGTGCTGTTTCAATTTTAAAGGTTCCTCCTAAGGCTTGGGTGCGTTCTCGCATTCCTTGTAAACCAAAACCGGTTGTGTTCTGGTTTAGGGAAAATCCAATACCATTGTCTTTAATAATTAATTGTAAATCTGTTGCTGTCTTAATTTGGATGTATACTTCAGTAGGTTTAGCATATTTAAAGATATTTGTCAATCCTTCTTGGACAATACGGTAAACTGCGATTTTGATGTCAGCAGGGATTGAACGCTTTAAGTTAAGATGGCATGAAGGTGAGATAGCTGTGGACTTTTGGAAGTCCTCGATTAGGGATGCGATCGCATTTTCTAGAGATTGCTCTTGTAACGGATTTAAACGCAAGGAAGCAACGGATTGACGTACATCCTTCAGAGCAGTTTTCCCAAGTTGTTTCGCTTCTAAGATAAATTCTTGGGCTTCAGCCGGGTCAGATTGTAATAGTCTTAAAGCCGCTTCCAGGTGTAAATTAAATACCGTTAAAGAATGTCCTAAGGAGTCATGAATTTCCCGAGCAATACGGTTTCGTTCTTGCAGCGTAGCAATATCTTCAATCCGGAGGGCATATTGACGCAGTTGAGCATTAGCCTTAGCCAGCTCTTCCCGACTTTTTCGTTCTGATAGTACAGCATCCACTAATAGCTGCAAAACGATTAAGACCAATACAAATATAAAGACAGAAGTCAATAAGATAAATAGTAATCGCTCCGGAATCAACCCTGTTGGTGGTGCTCTGAACACAGGAGGTGGTCTAAAGGGAGGACGATGCCTCAGACCATGATGCTGAAATCGAACCATTTGCTTCATTAGAAATAATATAACCGCAAATCCAGTCATCATTAAGCGACCTTGGAACTCGAATATAAAACAGTTGCGAACAACTAATATAATTAACATCAGTTGCAATAACCGAATGTGTCCCACTATGGATGCTAAAACAATTACCCCAATTTCGGCGGCAGTGTAAAGTACCTTATAAATAGGCTTATTTGTTGGTAATCTCAATCCCATTAACCCAAATACTGCCAGGCAAACTAGATTCAGTAGTGGCGACCTAGGTAGCATGGGAAAAGGAAGTTTTAGTAATTCCACCAAAGCGGTGATGATAAGCAGTATCCACTCCAGGTAGAGCAAAAATCGAATGGGGTGGTTAGTAATGTGAATAGGATGCCGCATTCACGATTGTTGTAAACAACCAATAACAAACAACCAATAACCTTAATCCATGTGTCAAAGGTAATGCAAGACCCATTGGTCATGTCTAGCCCAGGACTTTAGTCCTAGAGGAATTGGGGTCTTTTGCCTCATGTGGTTTCACCCTCCCCGTTTTTAGGATAGAGACATCAAACAGAAATCAGCTCACGTCAAAACACTTAGAAACAGCTAAAGAGTGAACATCATGAACATCAAACGCTTTTCTCTACTGGCAGGTATCGCAGCAATTACCCTCACTAGTTTTCCCATGGCAGTTAATGCCCAAGAACTTCCTCCATTTTTATCTAATCTGAACATCACTGACCAGCAAAAAGAGCAGTTTGAGGACATCATTAACAATACTGACTCCAAAATTGAGGATATTCTCACTCCTGATCAACAACGGCGCTTTGAAACTATAAAAGTGCTCCGCCGTCAACTGCGAGACGCAAGGGAGGGTCTGAATCTCTCTGAAGAGCAGTTAAAGCAAATGCAAGACATTAACAGGTCAGCACGATATGAGATGAGGGGTATTCTCACCGAGGAACAGCGCCAACAAATTCGTCAAGAAATAGGAGCATTTCGAGGTAAAGGCCCATTGAGACGGAGATTTTTCCAGAACTAGATTATCTCTTGGAATACAAAGTACTAACTCTCTTGATATAACTTGTTAAAGGTGCGCTTAACTCATTAATAATTAAATTCGCCACGGGTCGCACCTAATTGTTAAGTGTTAATTGACAAACCATTAACACTTAACAAGTTTTTTTTATTACCACCATAAACACTATCCTTTCCAATACCTTTAAAATCGGTGTTGCGTCAGTCTTTGAATGAATAGGAGTAGAGTGGGCATCCTGCCCGCCCGAAAATAAGGAGGAAACTGGCAAGATGCCAGTTCTACACAAGATGCCAGTTCCACGCAAGATGCCCATTCCACCAAGATGTCCACTCTACAAAACTATTACAATCATTCTATTATTAAGCAACGCCTGGAACCGAGGTGCTTTGCCTGATCATGGGATTGACCATAGGTCACGCTACGGGATGCTCCTGTGCAGCCGCTATGCGATGCTCCTTTGGAGCCGCTACGCGAACGCATTTACTGTACCTAGTCATTAACAAAAATGTGGCCACCCACTGGACTTGTTGCTGCGTGAATGCAATAGTTTTTTTGGAAACCTGGAACTGAGGCGCTTTGGCTGATCATGGGATTGACCATAGGTCACGCTACGCGAACACATTTACTGTACCTAGTAATTAACTTTGATATCGCCACTCACTCGACTTATTGATGCGCTAATGCAATAGTTTTTTTGGAAACTTGGAACTAGAGTAATGGCTGGAATGGGATCCATAGGTCACGCTACGGGATGCTCCTGGGTCGCCGCTACGCGATGCTCCTTTGGAGCCGCTACGCGAACGCATTACTACACCTAGTAATTAATACCTAAAATCTTATCCCTTGCATCTTATCCAAAATTCTGTTACATTAATAGTATCGTTAACGCAATGGTTAACTCCCCATGATGATTTCCACCGCACAAGCCGCTGATTTACTAGGTGTTTCCGCCACTCGCGTCCGTTACCTTCTCAGCAAAGGCAGAGTTAAAGGAGCCTATAAAGTGGGTAGAACTTGGGTGATTCCTCTGTTTGATGGCATGCCAGTAGTCACTCCCGGCACTCGCGGTCCAAAGCGGAACTGGTCAAAGCGCAGAGAGTACACTAAGGCTGTGATTCATGTTAACCAGAGGGTAATTCGCAACAATCTCAAGACAGGGGAGCGTAACCCTGTCATTACCGTAAAACGAGGCTCTCAAAACACTTATGGTCATACGGTGGAAGTCAATGGGCCGTGTAGAGTCATGTATCGCCCCGATGATCCCCTCAAATGTGGAGCAAGGGTGTGGATTGAGACTATTTCTGATTTTAAAGTAATTTAATTTAGTAACAGCTTACCTGACTAGACATCTACCTGATTAGACTAGGAAACGCTATACTCCAGAGAAACATCATCACTGGTATGGAAAAGACCAATTAAAGGATCAGGGAAGTCGGATGAAACGCTTTTATTTATATTCAAGTTTGTTGATTGCTAGCTTCTTTCTACTATTGCTTGGAGAGGAGGGATTAGCACTTATTGTCAAAACCAATCGTCGATTGTCAGGTTTTTCTGTAGATAGCCGTAACTATATTTATCTGGAAAGTGCTAGAAACCATGTCACAAAGGTTCCTACTGCCAAAATCCAAATTATCGATGTAGCCACTAACGCTTGTGTCAAGAAAGGTTGTCTAGAAACTAACTATAACTACTCGGATTCCAATCTCACTCCTAAAGAGGCTGAAGAGAGTTTACTCAGGAAAACCCAAAGAATAAGACAGAGCTTAAGACTCAATCAATTAAAAGTAGGACTCAAACTGCCAATTATTGAGCGTTCCATTCAACCCAATGGCACAGAAACGGTTAAGGTCTTGGTGGATAAAGAAAAAGACCCACTAGAGATTCGTTTAGAACAAATTTATATTCCCTCAGTTTTATCTGGAGGAATGTCTAATATAGACCGGGCTTCAATGCAGCTAGTCATTAATTACAATTATCGCCAACTGACCCTAGGTAAACTGAACAATTACCGTGAAGCTATCAGGAAATATTCCATCAGAGAAGTTCGCTTATCCCCCAATAGACAGAACATAGTTGTACTGATCAATCTCCACCAAGCCACCTATAACGCTGACTTTCAGACAACCTTCGTTCAGAGTTTTCCGATCTAAACTACTTTTGCCTTTTGCCTTTTGCCTTTTGCCTTCTGCCTTTTGCCTTTTGCCTTTTGCCTTCTAACAGCTCAGTGATGAAGCGTACCATCAGGCATAATTGCCCCACTGATCAACGTATTCCTCAAGTCAACATCACTCAGGTCTACGCCAGCCAGTTTAGCATCCTTAAGTTGTGCCCCATGGAGATTAGCACCACTTAGGGTGGCCTTGGTTAAGTCAGCACCAGTTAAATTTGCCCCTAACAAGTCAGCACCTGTCAAATTAGCCCCTGCCAAGTTTGCCTGACTCAGGTTTGCCCCCCAAAGGTCAGCTTGACTGAGATTAGCCCCACTGAGGTCAGCTTGACTAAGGTCAACTCCTCCTAAGTTGGCTCCACTCAAATCTTTCCCTGATAGGGAAGCAACAGGCACAATGCAATATGCTCCCAACTTACTAGGGTCAAACCCTTCCGGAAATTGAGTAGTTTGGTTATAGAGCGATATCTCAAATTTAGCATCTTCGAGATTAGCACAGCGCAGATCTGCACCAAGCAAATTTACCTTACTAAAGTTAGCTCCCCCCAGATCAGTGCCATTTAACTCTTGATCTGAAAATGATGCACCGGGGGCAATTAAGTAAGCTCCGTGTTGGCTGGGGTCAAACCCTTCTGGAAATCGAGTAGCTTGGTCGTAGAGCGCTCCGAGCAAATTGACTCCCTCCAGGTTAACCGAGTAAAGATCTGCCCCAAAAAGGCTAACTTTCCCCAAATCTGCCCTACTCAAGTCAGCTCCTCTGAGGTCAGCCCCCTGAAGATTTAGCCCACACAGAGACACATCCGCAGCAATGAGATATGCCCCATAGGCTGTGGGGTCAAAATCTTCAGGAAATTGAGTCTTTTCGTTATAAATTGCTCCTTTGAGGTTAACCCCTTCAAGATTAGTAGCGGACAGATCTACTCCAAACAAGTGAATGCTCCTTAAATCTGCTCCTCTGAAATCCGCGCCACTAACTAAGCTCAACCATAAGTCCGCTCCCCGCAAATCCGCTTCCTGTAGATCGGCTTCTCGTAGATCCGCTTCCCAGAATTGAACTCCTCTTAAATTGGCTTTCCTTAAATTAGCTCTAAGCAAAGATATACCAAAAAAGTGACCCTGACTCAGGTCAACTTGGGATAAGTCTGCTTCACTTAAGTCCACACCACTGAGATTTGACTGACTCAGGTTAGCCATTGGTAGAGATACACCAGGAGCAATTAAATGTCCTCCTGCCTTCACTGGGTCAAAATCGTCAGGAAACTGAGTGGTTTCGTCGTAGAGTATACCGCTCAGGGTTGCATTTAGAAGCTTAGCACCCTTGAGGTTTGCCCCCATCAGATTGGAGCGGCTTAAATTAGCTCCTGTTAGGTCAACATCCTGCAACTCAGCCCCAATTAAGCAAGCACGGGTTAGATTAGCTTCTTTGAGATCAGCACCTTTGAGGTTAGTTTTCCAGAGGTCAGCTCTGGTCAAATTCGCACCCCTTAAATTGGTATCACTGAGATCTACCCCACTCAATTTAGCTTCCGTTAGTAAAGCCTCGGGGGCAATTAAATAAGCTCCTGCCTTGGTAGGGTCGAAATTTGGGGGAAACTGAGTGGAAAAATTGTATAGTGTAGTATGGAGGTTAGTTAAGTCTAGAATAGCTTCGCTCAAGTCTGCCTGACCCAGATTAGCACCACATAGAACAGCTTGAGTTAAGTTAGCTTCCCTCAAATTAGCTCCCCAGAGATCAGCACTACTGAGGTTAGTGCCAGTAAGAATTGCTTGACTGAGGTCGGCTCGCCATAAAACTACCCGTTCCAGATTTACCTGGCTGAGGTTGACTTGACTTAAGTCAGCTCCACTAAAATCTCTTTCCCCAAGGGAATATTGTGACTGAATTTCATCAGTATTCATATTTTGTACGATAGTTTTAATTTAAAAATAATCAAAATTATTTATTAGATAAAACCTCCGGTTCCCAAGTCCAAATTACATACCCTTTATCGATATGAGTAATTACTATTTTATCGAGCTGATCAGCTACCTTAGACAAAATAGCGATAAGTTGTTCTTGAGTTTTTTCTAATCGTAAAAAACTGTAGTATTGACCATCAACGTTAATGGCTAATAAGCGTCTGCTTAAATGAGGTACCTTAATCCAGCAGATTTGGTAATCCTGACGGGATTTAATAATATGACTGGAGGATAATTCCAAATCCTGAAGGAGAGCAAGAGCAGGAACAGGGGAAGACCTCAGTTGAACTGAATTATTGTTTTGGGATTCAGGGTAAAACTTAAGTTGGTTGGCATTTATAGCCATCCCTTTAGTTTGAGCTACTCTATTGCGTTTAAACTCAATAACATTATTGCTATCAACAACACCATGGGGTTGTTGAACAGCAAACGATTGAGTGTTAGGAGGAGTTAGTCCTCGATACCGAAGCAAATCATCCCTCTGGGTAAGAGCTATTGTTGAAACATCCGGTTGGTATTCTGGTTCCGATTCGCCTTGGTTCAGGGATTCGATATCCTGGAGGCGTTGTCTGTTTTTTTCTCTGACTGATGCTTGGTATTTTTGCCATTTCCTTCCCACTTCAACAGTGCCAAGACCAGCTAACACACTCCCTAGGATGGCAACGCCAAGATAAGGAATTGCTAAATCCTTATGGTCTTCATGGAAGATGGGTTTAAGTTCGACGTTTAAAAACGGTTTAACTTCAACAACGATTGGTTTTGATTTGTTGAAAACAAACGGTAAGGTCAAACTGGAAAATATAGTGCTGGAGATAACTACAGCTGGTAGTAAGATATTAATTAAGGGGTAATTGGTCATCGGTCATCTTCAACCGCTGCAAGCAAGAAATTGGGTAAAGCGATGCAGTATAGCTATTGGGGTAAACCCCCATGAGCAACTGCATCAAGAGATGAAGCTTGAATCTCCAACAAATGGAGCTTGACTCAAGCTTTACGATGGCGATCGGTTAAATTCCGGTAGTCTTGCTGCTTACTGAAGAGGGCGGCTTTGTTGCTAGCAAATCGCCTCAAAGCAGGTGATTTAATCAGGATATAATAATAAATCGTATATTATATCATTTAATACCAATTAAATTATGTGGGGTCAGACCCACCATTAATTTTAGCAGCGGTCTCGTATAAATTGTCAATTAAATTGACAATTTAATATTTCTTAATATATCTTCCAGAGCAAGAGTCGTCAGCTTACTCCCTACGCACATGCTGCCCTTGCCAGCACTGACCAGGACATTGCTAACTATCGTTTGGGATACCAAGTAGAGTTGGGTCAGTTACAAATTACCCATGACCCATTACCAATTACCGATTACCTTTAATCATTCCACAATCGGGGAACGCTTTATTTTGCTCTAATTCTTTGCAAAACAGTAATGCCTAACAGCAAAATGATACCCCCTGTCGTGGCATAAATCACCCTAGGAGTCATACCTTGCAGTTTCATTGCTAGCCAGTTAGACACTAAGGTAATGCCCCAAAGGATAAGGGCAACATAGCGCTGAGAGAAACCAAAGGCTAGCAAGCGGTGATGTAAGTGGTCTTTACCTGGGGTAGTTAGAGGGTTTTTACCATTGATCAACCGTCGCACAAATACCTGAGTAGTATCTAGGACTGGCAATAGCAAAAATACTACTGGGGGGACTAGGGCAAATACCGTAGTCACTTTCAAAGACCCTAAAATGCTGCTGGCAGCTAGTACATAGCCGAAAAAGTACGCACCTGCATCTCCCATAATAATGTGGGAAGGATGGAAGTTATGGCGCAAAAATCCCAGAGCTGACCCCCCTAGGGCTGCCAGAAGCAACGTTGCTGCGGCACGACTGGGAAACTGAGCTGAAACCGCTAACAGGCTCATAGCAGTAATAAAGCTGACCCCTGCCGCTAAACCATCCATCCCATCCATAAGGTTAATGGCATTAGTAATACCCACAACCCATAGAACCGTAAGTAACATGGAGAGTTGGACATCAATCGGAGTACCGAAGGTAGCTTTAATCCCGGCACCACTAGCCACTAACAGCAGGGCAGCAATAATTTGAACCGACAAGCGTACATAGGCAGGCAAACCAAATTGATCATCAATAAAGCCTACCAGTACCAGAACCGAGCCCCCTAGGAGAATAGTCAGCACTTGAGCTAACACCCCTTCGATGACAATCGGTCTAAGGAGGGTAGCTAGTACCAGGGCAGCTACCACTCCGGTATAGATAGCTAAGCCTCCTGCATTGGGTAAGGGTTCTTGGTTAAGCCGCCGGGCATTGGGTTGGTCAGCCCAACCAACCTCTAGAGCAAACGAGCGTAAAGTTGGCATCAAGCATCTAGTCACTGCCCATGCCAATCCGAAAGTTAATATGACTGCCAGCCAGCCACTTCCCCTAGGGTTGGCAATTCCGAGGGACTGTAGGAAGCCGTACACATCTATCTCCCAAGTCACGTCCAGACTGCAAAATTGTAATCGCTATGGATAATATTAAGCTCATCTTGTAAATAAGGTACATGGGTAGAAGCACATCAGCAGGAAAAAGCGATTACCACTTAGGGATTAGGGGTTTGGATTTTCCCCCTGAACTAACTCAATGTACTGACTATCGATCAGAAATGCTCCTCTAGAAAAGCGAACACCCCAGTATCCTCCTGGACGTCGGTCGAGGATTACTCCCTCTTCCCCAACTTTAATCACATCAGGAGGTCGTAACATGGGCATTGGTTCAGCAGTTTTGACGTAGCGTGGTAATGTAATTACTCTTACGCGATCGCCAACGTTAAAGTCTTGAGACATTGGTCAGTCAAAAAAGGTTATGGGGTTGAAGGTTGTTTGGTTGAAGGTTGAAGGTTAACAGGTTGTTCGCGTAGCGTGGCCTTTGGCCAAGGTTATGGGGTTGAAGGTTGAAGGTTATGGGGTTGAAGGTTGAAGGTTATGGGGTTGGAGGTTGAAGGTTATGGGGTTGAAGGTTGAAGGTTATGGGGTTGAAGGTTGAAGGTTATGGGGTTGAAGGTTGAAGGTTATGGGCTTGGAGGTTGAAGGTTATGGGCTTGGAGGTTGAAGGTTATGGGGTTGAAGGTTGAAGGTTATGGGGTTGTTCGCCTTTGGCGTTCGGTGTAGGGTAGGTTCTTGGGTTGAATGTTGTTCTTGCCCAGGGGTCCCTTGTAGTATAGGTTGGAAGTTGTCTGGATTAACCTTGGCCTTTCGGCCACGCTACGCGAACAACCTTCAACCTTCAACCTTCAACCTTCAACCTTCAACCTTCAACCTACCAACCTTCAACCTACCAACTTTCAACCTACCAACCTTCAACCTGTTAAGCCTAGGGTGCTTGCCAAATACGCTGGTGGTATTTTTCCAAATCTTGATAGGGGTCTGGAGTATTGTGATTATGCTGGTGAGAGTGGTGGTGGTGATGGTCATGCCCGTGGTGATGGTGGTGGGAGTGTCCGTTGTCAGCACCATTATCAATCGCTGCTAACCGGAACTTACACATCTCACAATTCATCTGCACTTGCCCCAACTGAGCCTCGATTTCTCGGTCCCTGAGCACAGATAGCAGCTGAGGCTGAATTCCCATTTCTGGTAAACAGGTCAAGGGAATCTCTGGATAACGTTTCTGCTGCTGAGCTGTGATATCAACAATCTTTTTTACTAAAGCCCCGGTAAATAGGAAGTAAGGAAGTACTATAATATGCTTAGGTTGGTATAGTCGGGCGCGACGGAAGCCTTCTTCTAAGCGAGGATGGGTAATGCCAATAAAGCAGGTTTCCACAGTTTTATAGCCACTGCCTTCCCAGAGCATGCGAGCCATTTTGTAAACATCACCATTAGCATCAGGGTCACTAGACCCACGACCAACAAATAGAAGTACTGTGTCTTTTCTTAAGGGTAAAGGTTGTTTTGTGGAAGGTTCTAGATTAGAAGCTTCACCCTTCAACTGGCTAACGGCTAACTCTGGTTGGGGTTGGTCAAGTTTGGCAAGCCGTTGCCGCCATAAATCCAGAATTCCAGTGGTAATTCCAAAATGACGCCCGTAGTGAAACTTGACTTGGGGATATTTTGCCCTTGCCCGGTCTAACTCGTTAGTAACATCAAATTTATTGTGACGAGCTGCAAACAGTAAAATCGGTAATACAGTCAGTTCTGTATAACCCTGCTGGACACAACTCTCTACTCCCTCTTGAATAGTTGGACCTGTTAGTTCTAAAAAACAAGGCACTACTGGTCGAGAATGGTTCAAGGTTTGATAGGTCTGGGCAAAATCAAGGAAAGTCTGACGCCCATCGGGGTCTCTAGTGCCGTGACCAACCATTAATAAAGGGCGTTTTAGCGGTAGGGGAGATAGGGACAATGACTCAGCGGTGACATCGATCTTCATACTTCATCCTTGATCATTCATAGGTCATACTTCTACGTCATACTTACATAGTTAACTAACTTATTAAATACTTAATTTCCTCAAGGGCATTTTACTGGTAGGGAAGGTAAGGACAATAACTCAGGGGTAGCATCGATCTTGCTCCTGAATACTTCTATTATTAATACCTCATTTCTGTAATGGCTTAATCTCTTGATTACCGACCCTTTCCCCAGAAGGGAAGGAGATATGGTTGGGTTGGGCAGAGTCTTCTGCATTCTTTGGTAATTGGTTTTCTGTGCTTTGACACTCCCCGTCCTAGAAGAACGGGGATTCTTACTTCAATGAGCCGACTTGCTCAACCAGACCGGAATCAGGAAGAGTAGAGGCCGATTCTCCATAAGCGTTTTGGGAGACCCGAACGCGCCCCGCGTGGCCTACGGCCTCCGCTGCGCGAACGGATCTAAGATCCA
>NZ_JAAHHM010000250.1:0-5092 GCF_010692445.1 Moorena sp. SIO3E8
GGTAGAGTAAGACATGCTTGCTGTTGAGCTAGTTGTGTAGTGACTCTTGCGCTTGCCTATCACTCTGCCCCTTTTCTCGCAAACAACGTCATTGCAAGCTTTGAGCCACTTGTGTCAGGCAGCCAGGGGCTAGACCTCTACGATATCAACTATTCTATCCCCGTCAATCCCTACAATGGCACCCTTAGTGTACGCTACAACAACAGCGACAGCGGCATTATCGAAGATGAATTCGAGGAGCTTGATATCGAAAGCGAAACTCGCACCTTTTCTGTCAGTTTTCGCCAACCGATATTCCGCTCCTCAGAACGTGAATTTGCTCTGAGTTTAGCCCTAGACTTGCGTCGCAGTCAAACCTTTTTACTCGGGGAACCTTTTTCTTTCTCAGTTGGTCCAGAAGACGGCGAATCCAAGGTAACGGTATTGCGATTTGCTCAAGATTGGATAGACCGTAGTAGCCCTAGTCGCATATTAGCTGCTCGCTCTCAGTTTAGTTTTGGGTTGGGTGCCTTTGATGCAACTATCAACAACACTGGGACTGACGGGCGATTCTTTAGCTGGTTGGGACAATTCCAATGGGTACAACAGTTGTCACCCAGAACGACGCTGATCACACAAATTAATGCTCAGTTAACCCCAGATTCTTTGCTATCCCTAGAACGCTTCAGTATCGGTGGCGTGGATACAGTCAAAGGCTATCGACAAAACCAACTAGTTGCTGATAATGGTATCCTGGGTTCGGTACAACTCCGCATCCCTCTCACCTCAGACCCTAGCAAACTACAACTAGCCCCTTTTTTTGAAATCGGTACAGCTTGGAATAATCTAGATCCTGACCCTGACCCCGCCACCATTGCTAGCCTGGGAGTAGGTTTGCGATCGCAAATTATCTCTGGTTTAGATTTGCGCCTAGACTATGGTATCCCCTTGATTAAGGTCAACAACCGAGGAAATTCACTACAAGAGAATGGTTTCCACTTTTCATTGGGCTATCAGCTGTAGGTTCGCAGCTGAGTTTTGAGCAAAAGTCTATGCGATCGCATTTCACTGAAATTCCTCCATACTAATGTGCTAAACAACCCATAAAACCCTTTTAAAATTCGGGTTACAGCAATTGCCTCAACCAAAATCTACCCATGTTTATTAGGGGTTTATTTTTGCGATTGCGTAGGGTGGCCGTAGGCCAATCGCATTCCTCTAATCATCTATATGTAATCTTCTCAAGACCAAGATCAGATAAGTATCAGAGCAATTGTACCCATTAATGGAAGTCAAAAGGTGAATCTCCCTGGATACGCTTGGGCAACTAGGGGGATGAGCTGAGATTAGTAGTGTTAGACTCTTAGTGTCGATAACCACACTTACCGGGATTACCCTGAGGGAAGCCTGGGAGCTTCATTGTTAATGGGAGTAGGGAGCTGAGGCCGTAGGCCACGCGGGGCGCGTTCGGAGTAGGGATTAGGGACTTCGGAGTAGGGAGTAGGCAGTGACTGTGTGACTGGTGACAGCTAAAGGGCAATATATGCGAAATATTGCCCTTTAGCTGATGTAATGTTACAGTGTTTATAAACACTTGCTGTCAAGGAGCGTGCTATGCCGTCTGTGAACAATCAGCCCCCCAAACGCATCAACGCTACATTGCCGGAACCGCTAGCGCAATTTGTCGCCGAGATGACAGGAGAAAACGGGCTATACGAAACCCCCAGTGAATTTGTTCGGGATCTCATTCGCAAACATATGGAAAAAACTGCTGCGGCTGAACGATACGCCATAAACAGCTTATTGCGGCAGTCTCTCCATGAGAACAGTTATACCCCTCTGACAGAGGATGATGCCGACACCATTCGCCATAGCCTCAGTTAAATAGCACGATGACATTCTCCATGCAAAAAAGTGCCCTGTTTATGCGACAGTGGCGGGACTATGCACAGAATTACAAAAACCGTGCTGGAGTAGATGTGGCCGAACGATTCATCGCCGCCGTAGAGCAAGCCTTGGATTTCATCAAAAACAATCCCTATGCCTGCGCTCTCTACGATGCCGGTGAAGGATACGAGGATCTGCAAGTCTATCAATTCAGAAAATGGCGCTTGCAAGGTTTTCCCCATGCGGTGCTGTTCCGCTTAGAAGATAACGCAACCATCCTGGTGGAAGTCCTGTATGCCCATAAAATGCATATACCATCGCGTCTTATGAGTGATATGGAAGGGATTTAGTTAGGTAAGGTGATGTTTTATTAATAATCAATGGGGAGAGGGGAAACGCGGGGACGCGGATAAGCAACAAAAGTTGTTATTGTACAAATGTTGTTATTATGCTAAGATCTTCTTGTTGTTGAACAACATAAGGATTTCCCATGCCTAGGCTTTCGATTGAGATCACCCCAGAACAGCATCAGAAGCTCAAAGCGATCGCAGCCCTGAGCGGCAAAACTATTAAGGAATATGTGCTTGAACGCTGTCTGCCTGATGTGCCCATCAACCCAGAACTAAGCTCCGAAGAAGCCCTGGCTCAACTGTCTGCCTTTCTCAAGCCGAGAATAGAAGCGGCTGAACGGGGTGAATTCTCCCCTAGCACTTTTGCAGATATTAAGCAGAAAGCACGTAATAACATCCAGTCCTGAATGAAGATGCCCTGATTAGACGTTTTGCAAAAGTGGTCTGAATCCCACAGATTTCCTGGGCTAAAAATGGCTTTTGCAACAGGTCTATTGGCAATGAATGCTCTCACTAAATAACGTCAGTTCGGGTTAATATAGCGTTTCTCAGAGTAATGAGGTGCACAGGATTTTTTTCCTGTTGCCTGTTGGCTGTTGGCTGTTACCTAAAATCAAAAATGTACCTGACCCAATTGAGAACTACTATAAAATAGGCTTATCAGCTCTGGTAAAGGTTTTTCCTATGGTTCAGCAGCTCCATCCCACTACCGATGACATCTTCTATCCCGAAAGTGACGGCAAACCCTTGGCGGACAATACCCTTCAATTTGAACTAATTACCACCATTAAGTATGGCCTGGAAGCCCTATTCAAAGATGACCCCAATGTGTTTGTTGCCGGGGATTTGTTGTGGTATCCAGAACAAGGACAACCCAAAATCAACCAAGCCCCCGATGTGATGGTGGTCTTGGGTAGACCGAAAGGGCATCGGCGTTCCTACAAAACCTGGGTTGAAGATAACATTAATCCCCAGGTGGTCTTTGAAATTGCCTCATTAACTAATACCATCAAGGAATTAGAGGACGATAAACTCAAGTTTTACCGGACCCATGGAGTAGAAGAGTACTATCTCTATGATCCAAATAGAGCAAAACTAAAAGGCTGGTTGCGTTCAGCAGAAAAGTTAGAACCAATCCCCCAGATGCTTGGTTGGGTGAGTCCCCGTTTAGGAATTAGGTTTGAGTTAGTAGGCTCGGACTTGGTGCTGTATTATCCCAATGGTGAGCGTTTTGCTACGTATTTGGAAATTATTGAGCTCAAAGATCTCGCTCAACAACAGGCAGAACAAGAACGTCAACGAGCAGAGCAAGCAGAGGAAGCTTTAGAGCAAGCAGAGGAAGCTTTGGAGCTTGAAAGGCTGGAAAAACAACAGGCATCACAACGAGCAGAACAGGCAGAAGCTTCGTTGCAAGCATTGTTGGAGCAGTTAAAAGCAAAGGGCATAGATCCAGAACAGTTCGAGCTATGAACTCCACCATACCGACACGTTGTCAACTGTGGAAGGTGATTAAGGCGGTGAATGAGGTTATGAATGACTTAAGGGTGGCGCAACACTTTCCTCCTCAGGATGAGGGATTAGCTTATCTAGCAAAGGGAACAGGGAATAGGGAACAGGGAGTAGGGAGTAGGGAGTAGCGATGCAGCGCGGTCTTGGGGGTTTCCCCCATGAGCGACTGCATCAAGACGGGAGTAGGGAATATGGCATCAAAAATTATCACAATTCCTACACGGATCCCTATCTGCCAAAATTGATAAAATTAAGACAGATTAAATCAGGATAATTGATATGACTGAAACCATAGACAGAGTCAGTTGGAGAATCGATGATTTAGAACTATTGCCTCACTCTGAAGGGACAATCTACGAAATAATTGACGGAGAATTATTTGTGACTCGAACGCCTCACCGACGACATCAACAAATTTGTGGCAGAATTTTTAGTTATTTGAATAATTGGTCAGAATCAACAGGTAATGGTGAAACTATTATTACTCCCGGAATCATATTCTCAGATGCCGATAATGTGATTCCTGATGTAGTGTGGGTAAGCCAAGAAAGATTAGCTCAAATAGAAGATGAAGCCGGACATCTTACGGCAGCACCTGAATTAGTGGTGGAAGTAATTTCTAAAGGTATTGACAACGAAAAACGCGACCGCGAAGTTAAAGTCAAGTTATATTCAATTCAAGGGGTAAAAGAATATTGGATTGTCGATCGTTTTCGTAAGCAAGTAGAGGTATATCGCCGAGACAAGGGAAAATTAACTCTAGTTGCTACCTTATTTGATCAGGATGAGTTAACTTCTCCTTTATTCCCAAATTTTGTTGTACTAATCAATCGCTTTTTTCCAGTTAAGTAAAACAGCACATAAACTGAATAAGATTACCAAAATTATAGGTTTTAATACTCGGTATCTTCAGGATTATACCAAATTTTAGCAAAGACCGATTCAGAAAGTTTAGTCACTAAGGTTTTAGCTTTAGCTGGCATGAAAAACTGTTACTTCGACATCATCAGGTAAATTTTTGCCTTCCAGGACATCATGGGTCAAACTTCTGAGGTGTTGGGTTGTCTTCAAAGGAAATTGTTGATCAGCATAGAGAGCAGCGATCGCTCAAGCCTCATCATTATCCTGGATTGCTTGGTCAATTTCTTCGGGGTGAGCATCAGCATAAACCCAAGCATTGGCAACATCGCTGGCACTTAGGGTAGGGTAATTTTGCAGAAGATCAACTTCACTGCTGCCACAGGGTAATCGCATTGAACTTGGTATAAATTGTACTTGACAAAAGAAACAAAGAGTGGAATAAAACTTTCCGACAATCAAGGCTGTGTTGCACAACTGACGAAGCTACCATAATAGGGAAGAACAAT
>NZ_JAAHHM010000251.1:0-4958 GCF_010692445.1 Moorena sp. SIO3E8
GTTCTTTTAGCTCTTGCTTTTCTTCCGGACTCAAGTTCATGAGTTTTAGTAATTATTAGAAACTATTTATCATTAATAATATCATGATATCATGATTTTGGTATTTTTGCAAAACTGAGATGCACCCCGCAAACGTGACTTGTGGGTGCTGGATATTACCAGTGATTTAGGCATTCCGGCCTTTGCTGCCATCTCAGCCCGCACCGATCAGGAACAAGAAGGGATTATTGCCGGGTTTGGTGCCCATCTCGATCCTCGGATTGCCATTTTACGGGCAGTCACAGAGATGAACCAACTGGGATTTTATGTGGATGACGTGGAACCCAGTGAAACCGGGGCTTGGGAGGAATGGAATAAGCATAATCTAAACCGCAAAGACCATCCCTACATGGTTCCCAATCCTGACATTCCCCTCAAGCTTTACAGTGACTATGCTCAACAGTGGAGTGATGATATTTATGAGGATGTCATGACCTGTGTCAACATTGCCCAGTCCGCAGGCATGGAAACCCTAGTTCTAGACCAAACCCGCCCGGATATTGGCTTAAATGTAGTCAAAGTGATAGTACCAGGGATGCGCCATTTTTGGGCAAGATTCGCCCCCGGTCGGTTGTATGATGTCCCCGTTAAGTTAGGCTTGTTCGCGGAACCCTTAAGGGAAGATCAACTTAATCCGATCCCGATGATTTTGTAGGAATGGGGAATTAAGAATTAAGAATTTAGAATTAAGAATTGGGAGTCGGGAATCGGGAGTCGGGAATCGGGAGTCGGGAATCGGGAATCGGGAACAGGGAACAGGGAACGGGGAACAGGGAACAGTGGACAAGAATTCTCTCCCCATCTCCCTATCTCCCCATCTCCCCATCTCCCCATCTCCCCACACTTCCCACACTTCCCACACTTCCCACACTTCCCACACTTCCCACTCCCTCGGTGCGCTTTCCGTAGGCGAATTAAATTCGCCACGGGTCGCACCGCTCCCGATTCCCGACTCCCGATTCCCGACTCCCGAACTCAGCTAGTAGCCGGGAAACTGCCACCAATGAAGTGAATATCACTGAAGGTTTCGATCCACAGACGAGCGCCACAATCGAGGGGATGATCGGGATTATAGACAATCTTACAAGGACCGAGGATTTCGACTTCGTTGCCGTAGAGATTGGTACCCTTTCGTTTTACTGAAATCACTGGCTTCCGCTCTTGAGGGCTTTTGTGCATATTCGAGCCAATGTGATTGCGGTTGACATTAATCTTCGCTAAAGCCGGGGGACGACTAGTCTGCCATTTGCCCTTCGGTCCACGGGAGCCTTTGGTAATTTGTGGCAAATGGTTGAACAGAGGAATAATCCAGAATTTCCCACTTTTATAAGCACCCCGAACCCGACCCTTCTCTAGGAGTTGGCGCAATCGCCGAGACGAAATTCCTAACAGAGATGCGGCTTCAGTAGTACCAACACACTTGTTCATCAGTGGACTCCCCCTTAACTATTCCGATAATACTAGTTTAATGGAAAAAAAGAGAATTGACAATTTTGGGGAATCGGGAATCGGGAATCGGGAATCGGGAATCGGGAATAGACGGAAGAGTTTGAGATACGGTCGTGGATGCGTTCGCGTAGCGTGGCCTACGGCCAATCGCGTAGCGGCTCCAAAGAAGCATCCCGTAGCGTGACCCAAAGGCCAAGGTCAATCCCCCGTAGCGTGACCGTTCCCCTAGCGTGCATGCCTTTTGGCCAAGGTCAATCGCACTCTATAGCTCTAATCACGAGTAAGGTAAACAGGATTTTTTCCCAAACTCCCGATTCCCGACTCCCGATTCCCGACTCCCGATTCCCTAATTTTGTTACAAAAATTTTCAAAATATGTTATAATTAAATATTTTTGTGCTATAGTAAAACTGTGGTCGTGCGCGACGTGAAAGCGTCAAGTTGAACCAAAGCCTGAAATGGCTTTCTGGAGAGTGCATCCTCCAGCCTGCCGAGATGAGGGGGGAAGAATAATCGGAACCTGAGTGCAGATTCTCGATAAAGTCCTGTAGAAATACAGGAAGTAGCACCCAAGGTCGGAATCACACCGCCGCAAGTGCTAGCAGGAAGATACCCAATGGTTAACGAAAGTGAACATCTATAAAAGCTTCGTAACGGTTGAACAGTGAAACGTGATTGAAACACTGTAGCCAAAAGGGCACCGAGTTCGATAATAAGTGATTGGGGATTGTGTCCTTCTCAATCTGATGCAACGAAGAACTCCGGAGCAAAGGATGAACCTAAAGGGATATCGAAAACTTCACTTGATGAACACGGTAACCCCTGAAATTTCAACCGCCAATAAATGGCAAAGCGGATTGCAAAAGAAGCCCAGGGTTGACAGGGAGTAGGAGACCTGAAAAAGCAAATGATGTCACGACGAAAGTCAACGGGAAATCATAACCGGACATATAGATTCCTATGAATCATACCGAGAGGTAGCAGACGTCAGGTTGGTCTAATCAGAATGTTCCAAGAATTGAGGAATAGAGACTCACCCCGATGAAAAGTAGAACCAATACTGGTACTGGAGTCTGGGACTGGACTGAGATAGACTGGAAAGTCATCAATAAACAGGTTCTCAAACTTCAAAGAAGAATATTCAGGGCTACCATTGAAGCTCAACTAAAAGGCAGCGGATGGGATAAGGTGAAAAATCTGATGAAACTAATTATAAATAGCAAGTCAGCATTAGCCTTAGCAATACAGACAGTTACGGTTAAAAACAAAGGAAGGAACACTCCAGGAATAGACGGTTATGTAGCCATCAAAACCAAAGAGAAAAACCGACTAATGAAAAACTGGAACTGGAATGAAGTAAGCCCCACCAAGAGAGTCTATATACCTAAATCAAATGGGAAGAAAAGACCCTTAGGAATACCAACCATAAAAGACCGAATAGGTCAAGCCATAATAAAAATGGCATATGAACCAGTATTCGAGGTAAGCTTTGAACCCAATAGTTACGGATTCAGACCTGGAAGAAGCTGTCACGACGCCATCCAAGAAGTGTGAGCTGGCCTCAAAAAGGGTAGCTCACACCACTGGGTTCTTGATGCAGATATTAAAGGAGCATTTGACAATATATCTCATGGCTTCATCATGGATAAATTGGAAGGACTACCGAAAAGAAGTCTAATCAAGAAATGGCTAAAATGTGGATACGTGGATAACAGGATATTCCATCCAACCAACTCAGGAACACCCCAAGGCGGAATCATCAGCCCACTACTAGCAAATATAGCCCTCGATGGACTCCAAGAAGTCATATCCGAAAAATGTAAGATAGATTACACAACTCGAAGTAGAGGGAAAACCATAAATAAGAAAAAGGAGGTAGATAAATACAGATTTGCTAGATACGCAGATGACTTCGTAATCACCAGCCAAACAAAAGAAAACCTGGAAGAAATAATCCCCAGAGTAGAAAAATGGCTAAGAAAAAGGGGGCTGGAACTCAACAGAGAAAAGACCAAAATCAGAAACATAATAGAAGAAGGTTTTTCCTTCCTGGGGTTCCAGATTCAACAAAGAAAGACAAAAACCCTGAGATTAGATAGCAAGAGGTACAAGAAGAAAGCACGAAAAATGCTTAAAAATCTAAAACCAAATGCTATAAGAATCCCGACACCAAACGCCAAAATCAGGGAGGAAATATGCTATTCATGTATAATAACACCTGACCAGGAAGAAGTTAAGAGATTCTTAAAGGAAATTCGTAGCATACTCAAGAATGAAGCTAGGGCACTAAATACAGAAGATGTAATCAAAAAGCTAAATCCGAAGATTAGAGGATGGCTAAACTATTACAGATTCGTATGCTCCAAGAAAACATTCAACAATGTAAGGTATAAAATTCTCAGTTCCATATACAGGTATCTAAAGAGACAACATCCAAAGAAAGCCTGGAAGTGGATTAAGAGGAAATACTTCAAAACCATTGACAAAGATACCTTGAACTTCTTCACCATATCAAGTGGAAAAAGAAAGAAAGAGGAAATCCTAGTCAACGCAGCCAAAGATGTACCTATTATCAGATTTGAAAAGGTAAAAGGAAACTCATCCCCCTTTGACCCTGACCTAAAAGAATATTGGAAGAAAAGGAAGACTAAATGGGGGAAGTCCAAATTTGCCAAAGGTAGCAAATACGAAAAGGTATATATTCACCAAAAAGGGATATGTCCTATTTGCAATCTACCTATCGAACTCGATGATAACTTCGAGGTACATCATACCATACCTATCAAGGGAGGCGGAAACAGTGAAACTAAGAATCTACAGATTCTACATAGTCACTGTCACAAAGCCAAACATAAGAAGCTTCACCAGGATACCTGATTAGGCTTGAGCCGGATGAGTATGAAAGTCTCAAGTCCGGTTCTTAGGGGAGGGAGAGATGGTAACATTTCTCACCTTACCCGACTAAACGTCCATGGGAAGAGCCAGCCAACGGATTTTGCGAGGCCGGTGTGGCTGGCTCTTGGTCCCCCAGTACAAGGAGATACATAGATTATGACTTACCATCAGCGCCTACACCCATGGGTGATTATTAGGCTGCTATCAAAGATGCAACGGGTCGTTGTTGCTCGTTTCCGCAAGCGTTCCGATGCGGAAGGCCACTTAAAGGCTTTGAAACGGTTGATGCCCGATGCTGAATTTATCATTATTTTTGATCACGGACAGCCTATAGAGGAAGAGTTTTAAGAGGATATCTGAAAAGTTTTTTTATACTGGATTTTGCCCCCCTAGCCCCCCAACTTTGGGGGGAAAAAGAGTCAATTTTATTCTAAAAGTCCCCCTTATTAGATACCGCTGGCGAACTTAATATTTGTTTACAAAATAGTGAGCAGATGTGGAAAATATCCTTTGTTTGTCGTTGGTGTGGAACTATAAGTTGAAACAATTGTATTAGTTGTCAAACTGAGGAGTTGC
>NZ_JAAHHM010000252.1:0-4958 GCF_010692445.1 Moorena sp. SIO3E8
GGGTCAGGCATAGCACAAGTTGTGAAGAGTACAATAGGGTAAGCTGAGCATCGAGTAGGTAAGCAGTTCATCCTTCTATTTTACCATTATCAGCAGCTGCTCAAGTATTTCTGCCGCGCTGCACTAGCTTTGACAAGTCAATACTGGGGATAGCTTCAAACAAAACGTGGACGTGATTACTCTCCCCCCCAAATTCAATCAGTTCACAATCCCATTTTGCTAGGGTAGCCCTAAAAATGTCTTCCAAGCGTTCGAGCATCTCCCCTGTTAGGGAATTGTTTCTGAACTTAGTCACTAGTACCAAGTGATAGAGCAACCGAAATGCCGAGTTGGAGCGAGTCTTGAGTCTCCTGAAATCCATAGAGCGGTATCGGCAACTAAATTGACAACTAAATCTTAGCAAGTTAAAATATATTTGGTATTGGTTAAGTCTTTCTCCATGAGCCGGAAGCAAGCTAAAAAGCGAACTAAGCGCAAAAAGTGGCAGTCAGCGTCGTTGATCAGAACTGATGTCTGGTCGCTGTCTTTGACTCGCCATCAGCGTAATTTAGCTATTCTGACGGTGGAAGAGTACCGCCATTTCCTAAAACCTTTGGTACTAATCGCCTATTGGAATTGGTCTGCCCTGTTGGGGTTAACTGCCAAAGAACGGGTGAACACGCTGGAGAAGTTGGTTCACCAGACCGCAGATAATCCCAATCCTAAATATGGTTGGTACTTCAAAAAAGCCATCAATAACCATCCATCGTTTCGCAAGTTTCCCAGCTACCTAAGACGGGCTGCCATCCAAGACGCATTAGGGATTGTTAGCAGCTTTGTGACTCGCTGGCAGGATTGGAAACGAGGCAACAGAAAGCACCGACACGACAAGTCCCCTAAGCTTACTGCCTTCTGTAACAGCTACCCAGCTTTGTACAAAGGTCAACAAATTCGCTATAACGCTAATTTTAACGCTGTAGACCTCAAGGTTTGGAACGGTAAGGATTGGGTATGGCTATTGGCTATTCCTGTTCGTTCGTCGGGAAAAAGCCGCCATCTAGGTCAAGACAACAAACTGATGTCCCCTTCCTTAATTGCTAACGGCCGCAGCGTTCATCTGTCGATGCCCGTCGAGATCGCAATTAAGGAACTGCCGGAATCTGATTGGGTTTGTGCGGTAGACCTAGGAATTAACACCACAGCGACCTGCTCTATCGTTAGTCGGGACGGTACTGTAAAAGCGAGGAAATTTATTTCCCCCGCCAGAGACATAGACCGCCGTGACCAACGCAAGCAGCGTATTGCCACTAAGTCCAAGCAAACCCGTAAGATAACCAAAAGGAATTTGCCTCAAGGGTTCTGCAAGGGATTGTATCGCAAGTCCAAACAGATCAACGAACACATTGCTCAAGTCGTATCCAAAGCTGTAATAGACTTTGGAATCGCTCATCAAGTGAGGGTGATTGTGTTTGAGGACTTGTCAAACTGGAAGGCAAAAGGGGGTAAGCACGGCTCTCTCCAAAAGCAACGATTCCACCAATGGTGTAAAGACCGGATTGTGGAACTTGCCATCCAGAAATTTAGCGAGTTAGGCGGGAACGTCGTCAAGGTTAACGCTAAATACACCAGTGCTTATGGGTTTGATGGGTCTGGCTTAATTTCCCGCAGCAACAAAAAGTATTCCCTCGCCAGATTCAAGAACGGCAAGCGCTATAACGCCGACTTATCTGCGTCTTACAACATCGGCGCTAGATATTGGTATGCCGTGCTCACTAACGCGAAATTTACTAGGGTCTGGGAAGGCAGAAGTTCCTCCCACACGCTGAGAACGCCAGTGACGCTCAGTAGTTTATGGAAGCTATCTGAGTCCAACCTAGCATAAGAATCCCCAGCTAGAATTTTTAATTTAGCTGGGGTGCGTTCAAAAGAGAGTAGATATCCTTTTATTTGTGATTCCAGCCAAAGAGCGAGGGTATGTCGCTCAGGATGTGGAGTTTCTAAGGACGCTGGGCCAAAAACACGACCAAGACCATAAGACAAAACTGCCGATTATCTTGGTGATCAACCAGATAGACCTGGTTGACCCTGCCCGCGAGTGGAATCCACCTTATGACGTGAGTTTAGAATCTAGGGCTAATTCCAGAAAGCCTAGTAATGCCAAAGAGCAGAAAGAAATTAATATTATCAAGTGCATTAAAGCAAGACTCCATGACTATCACCAACTTACTGATAGTTATGTTCCTGTTTCTGCCTGTTGGCAGGAGTACGAAGACACACGGTATAACATCGAGCAACTAGAACTAGAAATATATAAAAATATCTCTGACGATGCTGCTAAATACGGTTTTGGGGGAGCAACTGCGGGCATCCCACTCAAGAGGATCATAGCCAATAAATTTAAGTTGACCGCAGCCTGGTTTGCATTGGGTGCGAGATTTTTTCCCTTTGTAACAAACTTTATACAAAATTTGCTGGTCAGGATGATTGCCAATATTGCTATTCCTGGCCAATACCAAAGTATTACGGTCCAAACATTCCTGGAGCAGTTGGGTGTTAAAGGAACTCAAATCAATTTCAATACTGTGGCGATGACTTTAGCAATTGGTGAAGCAGCGATTAGCTATTTTATTGAGAACCACTCTATAGAAGAAGCTAGACAAGCTTTTGTACAGGAAGAGAAAAGTCTGCAAACAGAACTAAGAGATGCAGAGCCGGAAGATGTGATGGAAATTCTGCGAGAAATTGACAGAGAAATTAGCGAGCGTTACGGAATACCGCCTTTATATAAAGACGACAGTGATATTACCTAAGCCTATGGGCTACGGGAACAGCGAACAGCGGTCAGCTGACAATAAACCGCTTTTGAAAAAATTGAATAGTTCGAGATTTTATCGAATGATTTTTCCCCTCTTACCTCTTCTTCACTGCTCCCTGCTCCCTGCTCCCTGCTCCCTGCTCCCTGCTCCCTAAAAAAAATGTACCTCACCTAATTTAAAACAGCCATAGTTGAATAATTACCTAAATATTGTTTATTTTTCGCTAGTATATTGTTCCCAAATATGCTGACTATAAAAAAGTTAAAAATATCCAAAAAATGGCGGTTGCCAAGTTGGAAATTCTGCTTGCCGTTAATAGCCACAATCTTACTATTGTGTGCTGAAGCTGCCCTTGGCCAAACTACTTCTAGCGATTCAGGTGAGCAATTAAAAAACATCAATACTATCTGGGTGTTACTTGCCGCTTTTCTGGTGTTTTTTATGAATGCTGGTTTTGGCATGTTGGAAGCTGGCTTTTGCCGTTATAAGAATGCTGCTAATATCTTGACCAAAAATTTGTTAGTATTCTCTATTGCTACACTAGCATTCTGGATCTTTGGGTTTGCCTTGATGATGGGCGATTCTCCAATTGCTCCTATCGTGGGACTAAAGGGATTCTTTTTCCATGAAGGAGGATTCTCTAATTACAATGATGAGCTGATAAACTTGGAAAAACATATTCCTCTCAAAGCAGCATTTTTGTTTCAATTAGTTTTTGCTGGAACCGCCGCGACGATTGTATCTGGAGCCGTTGCGGAGAGAATTAAGTTAAAAGCATTTTTATGGTTTAGCTTTTTCCTGGTCGCTCTTTATTATCCCATCACTGGACACTGGGTTTGGGCACCTAACGGTTGGCTCAAACACCTCGGTTTCGTGGATTTTGCTGGTTCAACCGTAGTTCATGCAGTGGGTGGTATGGCAGCTCTAGTGGGTGCTTGGCTATTGGGACCACGTAAATACCGACGAAAGGAGGACGGTAAAATGGTTTCCCGCTATAAAGACGATGGTATAGCACTACGCATTAAGCTTAGGACATTCCTAAACTCTGAAACTTAGTCATAGCTTACTTCTGACTTCTGACTTCTAACTTCTGACTTGCGCGTAGCGCTATACTAAGGAAGCTATATTTCCCCATAATCTCAGCATGGCTACTCTAGGTTGCTTTATCCTTTGGCTGGGCTGGTTTGGCTTCAATGGAGGTTCACTGCTGGAAGCTGACCCTAAACAAATAAGTCACATTCTGCTAACAACCAACATTGCTGCAGCAACTGCTGGTCTGACAGCGGCTTTTACAACCTCAAGGCTAAAGTACTTTAATAACAAACCAGAACTGTCTATGATCATCAATGGAGTCCTAGGAGGTTTGGTTAGTATTACCGCATCCAGTGCCTATGTAGAACTATTGGCTGCTGCTTTCATTGGTATGGTAGCTGGAAGGTTAGTTGTTTTCTTAGTTTACCTCTTCAACCTGTGGAAAATTGACGACCCAGTGGGTGCAATATCAGTTCACTTAGGTTGTGGCATCTGGGGAACGCTAGCAGTTGTTTTGAGTAATCAGGATAACTTACCTTGTAACCCAAAAAATGCACCACTCTGCAATACTAATGGTCTTGCAGTGATAGAGAGATTCCAACAATTAGGAATTCAAGTGTTTGGTCTCTTTGTTGTTCTATTGTTCACCTTTCTTTTTAGTTGGATCACTTGGTCAATACTTAAAGCGCGAATAGGCATTAGAGTTTCGGACGAGGATGAGCTCAAGGGTTTAGATCGGCAACTGCATGGTGTAGATGCTTACCACGGTTTTGAAAAAAAATAAGTTTAGTGGATAAATAAGTGTGATAATCCGCAATTATGGCTCTTCATTACCTGTTATGCTTAACTTTTAACTTCAATTGCCTAAAACTATTACTGTGTATAGCTTTGAAATTTTGAGAATTTAGTTTGTCGGCTAAATAGCATCTCAATGTCTAAAAGTATTTATAAGCAATACTTTTAGACATTGTTTTTGGTAAATTAGCATAATAATTCCGGAAAAACCGCCATTATCTACCAAATAATCCCTGGTCATCGTCGTCATCGTTATCTTCGTT
Source organism: Moorena sp. SIO3E8 (assembly GCF_010692445.1). Classification (NCBI taxonomy): domain Bacteria; kingdom Bacillati; phylum Cyanobacteriota; class Cyanophyceae; order Coleofasciculales; family Coleofasciculaceae; genus Moorena; species Moorena sp. SIO3E8. Next base: position 4,886 of record NZ_JAAHHM010000252.1, read on the forward strand.
ATCAGTTATTGTTTCTCCATTATTACTAGAGGATTTAGCATTGATATAAGTCTTAATGTCGTCGATAATTTCA
>NZ_JAAHHM010000253.1:0-4929 GCF_010692445.1 Moorena sp. SIO3E8
TTGGGCATGTTTGTCAGCATCCATTCGCAGAACTCACCTGATTATAGGTCAACTTCTCAAAGCTTAGCTCTGATTGCTCAAAACCGAACTTGAGTATTTATGCTCACTGCAAAATCGGGATGCACCCTTCTCATTTGACTTGTCCTCTCGTATATCGACCTAGTAATATTATACTATATGTTAGGATTACCGATTTTGAAAAAAGACAACTGGAGCAAGAGGCCAATCGAAGAGGGATGACCTCGTCTGAGTTTTAAGACAGCTTGATAGCTCGTTTCCCCGAACGCGCCCCGCGTCGGCTTTGCCGAATCCAAGAGACCCTGTGCAAAATTCATCCCACACTCATGCTGCGCATTGAGATGTGGGGCTTCTTTTGCCGGAAGCTAAGAAATAAGTGATCACGAATCAGTAATCACGAATCAGTAATCAGTAATGCGATCGCTTTCTCTACGAGTGTGATTGCCTACGGCACAGGCTTGCGCTGAGCGCAGATCTTTTAGGTTAGTTGCGTTTGCCATTATTTTTTGCTATTATTTATTTAAAATCTGTGGAGTGTGCGCACATATCTGGTTGACTGAGAAAACTAATCAACAGCATACTGGTACAAAAGTATCTTAAAACCCAGCCGGTATTTCCGTTTCTGAAACCCCAAGCGCCTGTAGCGGGTGAAGGTAGTAACTGCTAGAAGGAACCATCACCTGGATAAGCCAGGCACTGAGTGAATTTCCGACTTCTGCACATTCGCTCCCATGGGACTGGTCACCCTTGAAAATTTTCCTCGATATCAAAGCGCAATCCATACTCAAGAAAGGTTTGGATAGTCGTCTTTTAATCCCTAACAATCCCCCAAAACTCACCATTGATATTGTTTCGACCTCAGAGAAGATCAACCGGACCATACCATTGCTCTAACTACCAGCAAAACCACCGATTACCCCTTTGGGCAAACCCTTGACAGCTTGTTGCAGCATTTCACGGGTTAGTGCTAATGCAACTGTTGCACTGCCATGTTCCATCACTCGCGCCTACCACCGGTAAGGCTCCTCGGGTGATGCACCACCCACCGCCAATCCCACTAAGCAATACTCTTCATTGAACAGGGAGCTGTCCAAGGTGTGCCCAGTCAAGCTTGTTGAGTGATCGAGATCTTCACTGCTAGGTTGCTCAACTCGTTGTGGTCTGATATATATTTAACCTAAATAATTGTAAGTAACCGAGTGTTTGTTGACGGTTGACGGTTGGGTGTTCACAGTCAGCAAGAAACTCTCAACAACAGCTATATCTTTTAAAGAATCCCATGATTACAACCCAAGGGTGGCTGTGGGAATATTAAAAATTATTCATAATTAGTCAATCTAAACTAAGTTACAAAACTACCCTAATAAGCGCGAGTTTACTATTATGGCTCCTAGCGATGACTTCAGACAATACCTTAAGACAGGCAATATTAAAGAGGCTCTTGTCCTAGCCCTGAGCGAAGCAGTTGATTTGAAAATTACTACCTGGGTAGCCGACACCAATGCTGATTTAGATGCAGCCCAAGCAAAACCTGGTCATCGTATGTGTACCCGCATTGATACCATTAACGGTACCATCGACAATGAAGTGGGGGACCAGTTTATCGGCAATGGTCGCTATAGGGAACTGCGGCAATTTCACAATGATCAAGTGGCTCAAGGCAATCAAATTATTCAGAGCAACCTCAAAAGTCTGCATAAGCTGTTTGAAGTTCTACTCACTCTAGGTTACCCAACTAGCACTACTGGGGTTATAAAGCCTGAATCCCCTAGGGTTGAAACCCATTTATTGCCAAGCACAGAACCGGTAACTGAAACCAGAGTAGCCATAGAGTCAGTCGAGTCAGTCGAGTCAGTCGAGTCAGTCGAGTCATACACAGAGCATCGTGTCGATACAGTTACTAAAGCCGTTTTGGGGACTGGATTGGCAGCAGCAGCAGTTGCCTCTGCCTCGGAATTAGTAGCAGAACCTGCCCCAGTCGAAGTAGAACCAACTCAGACAGCACCAGAGACACCCCCAACAATCTCTGCTGACCTTGAGTCATTAACAGCTCCTACCCCAGGGAACTTTGATGATTCATTCATTAATCCCTACACGGTAACAGAGCCGATCATAAAACCTGGATTGGTCGATGAAGTAGTCGATGAAGTAGTTTCTGACCCTGGTTTGTTTCCAGAGACTACTGAGAGTACTGAATTGCCAGAAACGACTGACTTGGAGGAGGAAGAAGCAATAGCAAACTTCCTACAGGATAGGTGGTCAGAAACTGAGTCAGTCTTGGTACCTCCACCCCCCATGGAAGAGGAAACAGAGATTATTCCTGACTTTCTACCAGATACGGCTCCAGAACTGGAGTCAGTCTTGGTACCTCCAACCCCGATTGAAGAAGAAACAGAGATTAGTCCTGACTTCCTACCGGATACGGCACCAGAACTGGAGTCAATCTTGGTACCTCCACCCCCAGTTCCAAAAGAAACCCAAGCTAGCCCCGAGACTTTCCTAGAAACTGAGCCTGAACTGCTAGAAGTCCCCTCAGCAGAACTGGAATCCTCACTGATGCCATCGAAAGATAGCACCGAGGCGTTAGAAGCGGAAACTGAACAGGACGATTGGGATGACTCGATGTGGGAATTACTGGAGTCTGTGCCTGATCAGGAGCTAACTGACCAAGACGTTTCAGATGCAGAAATTGATCAACAATGGCAGGAATTCGTTGAAGAACAATCGGAACCTGATTTAAAGTCATCCGATGCAGTGGATAATCAAAATTGGGAACTCCTGACATTAGAAGATTTGGAGTTAACGCCCCCATCACCAGAATCCACAACTGAAACTTCAAACCAGGAATTAGAAGATGAATGGGGTGATTTGTTTGAAGAAGACACACAACAGCTTGATACAGACTCTAACCTTTTGAGCCTAGAATCATTGGAGCTAGAAGAAAATGAGGATTGGGATGATTGGATGTTGGAACAACCGGAGCACTCATCACTAGAATTGACAACTCCTGAGATAGATTCATTGGATGTCTCTGAGGATAATGAGTGGGATAAATTAACGAAAAACGCTAATCCGTTCACTGCACCAAGTAATCTCAATGGATCAGCAACAGATTTAGAACTTGATGAAAACTGGGATGATTTCGCAACTGATGAACTGGAATCTTATCCATCTCTAGGAAATAGCTTGGAGCTATCGGCACCTTCAGAAGATCCAGATACTTCAGAACTGACCAATGACCTAACTGATGACCATAACTTTAATCAGGAAGAATCTCAAGAGTTAGATCCGTTTCTAGAAATCTCTGATATCACCGATCAATCAGAGAAAGCATCTGAGGACCTCATGGAAGACTTGTTTGACTTTCCTGTGGCACAACAGAGTGAATCTGAGGCGATAAAACTTGATGATGATAATTGGTCTAGCCTGGAAGAGTCACTATTTATCAAGAAACCACGTAAACAAGAGGATTAGTTTGGTTGAAATCGATAATTCCTCCACTTATATCCACTTATATTAGGGTAGTTAATATCTTATTAAAATGGCCGTGACCAAGACCAGAAACCGTAAGCAACCAGGAACTACTGATGCCAGCGCCGGATTAAATTCGCCACGGGTCGCACCTGATCTTAGCTCTAGATTAGGTCAAACCCTTGATGAATTTTATGGCTCTTTGGGGGATGTCTTGATTGACATCACAGCCTTAGAAGTTAACACCATGGTAGTGGAGGAAATTAAGGGATATAAATTTATCCCCTGGGAAACCTACCGGGATATTTACCCGATCTCAGCGGACTATCTAGAGCAACAGGGAATTCATCAGTCTTTACGCGATCGCTACCTTGAGTTACGTAAAACCTTAGAACTAGAGTACACCGTGCTTTTGAGTGATCCCAATTCACCCTTGTATGATCCCACTGTTCTAGAGCAGGCTAGAGGAGGCCAAGAAATCCTCACCGATCCCACAGTAGAACTGCACCAAATTAACACCCGACTACCAAACCCTACTAAAACCAGCAGTTCTGAGGAAATGCTTCAAGCGCAACAGATTCTTAAGAACAATCGTTTCTTGCGTTGTTTGCGTAAGCTCAGTGAACTGAAAGCAGCACTGGATAGTCGAAATCAGGCATTGCTAAAAACTAATTCACACCAACGGGCAAATGTCAAGTCAATCAATGATTTAATTTGCGCCCAAACTGTGATTCAACTAGATGGTGATGTAATCAACCGCTATGCTCAGGAAATTGTTAACCATCCTGATCGAGATTTGATTCTACACATCCATAAGCAAGGAGTCACTGCTAGTCAACAGCAGTGGAGAGGATTGCTAGAATTTATTTTGGGTTTGGTACAGGCGTCAGTTAAATGGGGTAATGGTCAGAGTTTACCTTGGGGCAATTGATGTACTCAGCGTTTGACATCCTCCCGCCGCTAAATCAAAGATTATAGTGGGGGATTCCTAAACCTCACGATTTAGGTTTCTGCTTCATAGCAACAGCCTCCACCCTAAGCGGGGTTTTCTGGTCTTACGCTCGCTCCACAGACTATCCCCGCAACCCCTGCGGTTCTCATGTGTCGAGTTTCAAGAAAAGTCTTGATACACTTGTGATTCAAGGGTTGGATTTCCATTGCCCCATCCTCTTTTCCCGGTCTACCGATTTGGCTGCGCCGCCAGATTACTGGACTTCGCTCGTATAGGCTGTCTGAATCCATCGTCTCGGGTGGGTCATTGACCATACTTATTCTAACACATTTATCGTCAAAGACGCAATTCCTCTCGGGTGCATCTCATTTTTGTAAAAACATCATTAATAAAGCATCCCATTTAGGTAAGCACAGCGTAAAGAAAGAATTTTAGGAACATTTTCAATATTCCATTGTGAGCCTGATATTTTAACTCGCATTCCTATT
>NZ_JAAHHM010000254.1:0-4918 GCF_010692445.1 Moorena sp. SIO3E8
ATCCTCCCTTCGATACCTGACCGTTCTGAATTGCCACATTTGGCACTAACGAACCTAGAGTAGCTGAAACTTCAATATCTCCTGCTAGTGAAGGATTAGGCTTGTACTGATTGGTGAGCAAAACGGTTCCTGCCAACAGATCATTGGGAGATATGTTGAAGTCAAATATACTGACATTAGCAAAAGCGATGGTGCCGATTGTAATATCTGCACTGGTGGCAGTATTGGTAATAGTGGGTCTGCCAAAGATATTCAAATTGAACAAGTCACCAAAGAATCTGTTGCCTGTAAGTCCAGGGATACCAACTTGATTTCGATCTACTCCAGCACGAACATCAAGAGTCGGTTCAGCCTGACCATTAATATCCACTACTGTGCCATTAGATAAGGTAATGGCTTCGGAAATAAAGTCTATTCCTTCTGTACCTGTTTCATTACCTGTAATGATCACAAAACCGATATCTACTGCTCCCCCTGCCACGATATGTAGGGAGGTGCCTAGATAGCTGTTGAAACTAACATCCCCAACTGAGCGAATAATTGGGTCATCGGGACTAAATAAATCTCCCAGACTGCCATCGAGCTGTTCAATCCGGAAACTGCCACCACTCCAATAGTGGGCATCACCGGCGACCGTATTTTGCGTACGCAAAACCATATCCCCACCGGAAAAAAGACCACTGTCTGGATGGTTCAAGGCAAATATATCCACCCCTTGATTGCCCTGAATCAATAACTTACCGCCAGCAGCCGCTATAAATGGTCGCCCGATACTATCGCGTATTTGAACTGTATCTTCTCCATGGAGTGTCAAATTTCCCCCAGCAATTAGTTGACCTTGTAAGTCAAGATGGCCAGCAGCCAGGGTTAGGTCTTGCCCAACTACTAAATAACCTGCGTTCGTTATTTTGGGTTTGGGTTGATTCAAGCCATACTGCAATCCCGGAGTAATAGTAATACTCAATAAAGGGGGGGCTTGTGGATTGGTGGCACTGAATTCTGTACCGTTGTTGAACACTAAACTATTGGCTGTACTGGCGACAAAGGAACCTGCCACATCCAACCTGGCATTCTGGCCAAACACGATGCCATTGGGATTGAGTAAAAACAGATTCGCTCCACCATCCACACCAAGAGTTCCTAGAATGTTGGAGATATTACTCCCGGTCACCCGAGACAGAATGTTATCGATTCCGACTGGATTGGCAAAGTAAACCCGCTGTAGCTGACCAACATTAAAATCTTGAAAGCTGTGGAACAGGTTACTACCTCGGGCTGCTCCCCCTTCAATCAAGTCCCCTGGCTCTCCCCTAATCGTTGAATTTGGTGTTACCACTGAGGATTCATTACCCAAGGTTTGATCAGGGGTAATCTGGGCTAAAGCATAGTTCCCAGAAAAAGCAATAACCACCCATCCGATTAGGGTTATGGCTCCCTCAGTTAAGGGCAATATCCCTAGCCCTCTGGTTGAGGGCTTACTTTGCCGATTAGTCATCTGTCCGCCTCTGCACAACTAGCTAGTTGTCTGGAGTACCTATAGCAGTCGAATTTTACCTCTAAATTCTTATTTTCCTCCTGGGAAAGCCAGGGAGTTTACGGAATTTTTAGGTAATCTTTAACAAAAATTTACCGAAGTGGTGCGGATTGATAGTTTCGGTTTTTGACCTCTGAAACCGTTGGTATAGGGTTTATAAATGATATGTAAACTTTAATGGTCTTTTTTTAGTCTTTAATAAAACTCCCTAGCTCTTGCCCCTCTTGCTTTTTGCTTCTTGCCTTTTGCATTTTATAGCAATTATTTTGTTTACAACCCATATAAAAATTTTAGTTTAGATAAAATAGGTTTATCAGCTCAGAATGGACAGCGGTGTCTTGATGCAGTCGCTCATGGGGGAAACCACGGCAGTCGCTCATGGGGGAGACCCCCAAGACCGCGCTGCCTCCCCAAGACCGCGCAGCATCGCTTTGCTAGCTATTTGGAAATTAGTGAGCTCAAAGATACGGCTCAACAACAGGCAGAACAAGAGCGCCAACGGGCAGAGCAAGCAGAGGAAGCTTTAGAGGAAGCTCAAAAAACCTTGGCGCAAGAAAGAAATCGTATGAAAGCCTTGCGGTCGCAATTAAAAGCTAAAGGGATAGATCCAAAAGATTTGGATCTGTGCTGATGCTTAAAGAAACTCTTGCAGTTGCTTCAGCAGAGACTCGGTCTGCTCAATCCCTTCGTTATCCCGTTGAGTCTGGTAAAGTTCTAGGGCTTTTTCGATAGCAGTGAGGGCTTCGGTGACGCGAGAACGTTTTTTTAAGGCTACTCCTAGGTTATAGTGAGCTTGGGCATTTTCCGGAGCCAGTTCAATTAAACGTCTATAGGTCACTACTGCTGGTACATATTGTTCTTGGGCTAGAAGAATTTTCCCGATGTACTCCTGTGCTTCTACTAAATCAGGTTGGGCAGAAACTGCTCGACGAAATGCTTTGAGGGCACTGGATAAATTCCCTTTTGATTCCAGGATTTGACCGATCTGGAGGTGAATGTCAGGATTACGAGGGGCTAATTTCACCGCTTTTTCAAAAGCCGCCAGTCCAGCCATCTCATCCCCATGAATCAACCAAGCTGTGCCCAAACTTAGTTGGATACGGGTTTCGTTCGGAGCAATTTCCGCTGCTTTTTGGAACACTTTAATGGCTTCTTCAGCATTTTCCTGCTCTAACCAGGCTGCACCGATTAACTGGTATACTGTTAGATTGTCTGGCTCAATTTCCAGGATTTTTTCATAGGTTTCTATAGCGCCTTGATAGTCCTTTTGACGTAGCAGGGTAATGGCCAAACCAAAATAGGCGTTAATATTCTCCCGGTTCAGTTTAGTGGCACGACGATAGGCCGTAGCAGCACCAGCATTGTCCCCAGCATTGGCGAGACTGTAACCGAGTGCGTAATGGAAATTAGCATTTTCTGGCTCGAGTGCGATCGCTTTTTTGTAAGCGGCGGCAGCGTCTTGGAATTTGCCCAGACTTGCCTGTAAGTAGCCAATGCCCGAAAAAATCTTAGGGTTTCCCTGCTCCAGCTCAGCTGCTTCCTTATAAATAGCAACAGCTTCCTCATAGTCACCAGCATCTACAAACTCTCGTGCTTGATGGAGAAGGTCATTGAGCTGTTGATTATACTGCTGTCGGCTAGATACCAGAGTTGGCATGGCTTCAGCAATTTCTGGCAGGGGGGTTGCCACTACGGAAAAAAATAAGCTAAGAAGGAGGAACAAAGTTTGCTGTAGCAAGGTCAATTTTTTCATGGTCATCAGTAGAGTGTACTTTGGGAGGTTCACTATACTGATGAGTTTTACCATGAACACCCGCTAATCGGGAAGGGTTAACCGGGATAAATTTTGGTTAAGTTTTGTTAAGCTACAGGATTGCTTGGGGTTAACTTATGATAATAACCCTTCCGGTCTAGACCGGAAGGGTTAGTGTTGAAGGATGTCAAGCCTAAATTTATATAACTTAACAATCCTCTTTTAGATCTATATAGTAGATGTCTTTTAGATGTTTTTTTTATGACCCACCTATAGGGCTATAGGTGGGCTTTTTGAGTTTCACGAAAAGTTGAACCAGGGATGGCAAGCCTGATCCGTAACGATTATTAAGATTGCAAAGCACCACTTTGAACCATCATCAGGATGAAAATACCAACACTGGCGACTACTAAAACAAGACCTAAAGCCACTGATTGACCCAAATGGTTGGGAGTTTGAGAAGTCTTCATGTGTCTTTTCCTTTCTTATAGTTATGTATGCCGATAATGAACGATAACAAACTTTTGCCAAGCTTGATAAGAAAATGCAAAGTATCTTAACGTAACTTTACTTAAGTTAATACTGACTAAAGTGTGAGCTAGCTTGCTCTTTAGGCGAAGGGAATAGGATTTAATTGGAAGTTACCGACGTAATGGGATTAGCCCCCGTGATTTATCCGGGGGATATAAGCGTGCTTGAGGTATTTATTGGTCAAGGGATATTTTTTGCTTATGTTGTCCTCAATCCCTGTCTTGATCCAGTCGCTCATCGGTGAAACTCCTTGATGAAGGCGCACCTGTCGCTTTAGAGCGGGGAATGTCAATCATGTCAAATGATAATCGGGTTCAGGTCAACTTCCTGATCTCAGCAAGCTTGCTAGCAGCAATGAAAGCTAAAGCTAGGTAACTCGGAGATAGCTAGCAGTTCAGCTATACAAAACCTACCAAAGCAGATAGATGAGCATACAGCCGTTCCGGTGAATTTCCTCTAATTGGGGATGACGCTAGTGCGATCGCTTAATGTAACTGCTCTAGTTTAAGAGAAGCTTGTCGCAAGACTCAGTCTAATGGTGAAATTATTGTCTGAATTAAAGGTTTGAGTTTTGAAGTCAAAAAAATAGGGAATCAAAAGTGGTATCGCCAGGTCATCGAGTCAATCTAGGGTTTGTGTCATCAAACGCAACAGCCGAGATACGTGTATTTTTGAACACGTTTTTAAAGAATGTTAAGAGGAGTATTATGGTTGAAAATAATGTGGGATGAGAAATTACGATTGCAGTCTCAGTTGCAATAATTTCGTCTCACAATTCCGATGATTGTTGGTCGAGGTATTTATGATTGCAGGTCCTTACACTTCAGGATTAGTGTTCAAACGATTTATCCTCCTTAGCAAGTCTTCAGTAAAAACTTTATAAGCATCTTTTGTTGCCTTGTAAATTGCTTGATTACCTATAATTGTATTTTTGTCTGTTCCTTCGAGATTATTTACATCAGGAACTTTCCAAGTAAGCATTCAGGTGTAGAGATTGACAAAGTCACCCCACTCACTTCAAAAGCGGAATCAGAGACAATTCGTGAGAACGCTGCCTGACTGCTAAGGACACAGCCTGACTCAGGAACTTTATGGTATTA
>NZ_JAAHHM010000255.1:0-4872 GCF_010692445.1 Moorena sp. SIO3E8
AAGAGGCAAGAGGCAAGAGGAAAGAGGCAAGAGGCAAGAGGCAAGAGGCAAGAGGCAAGAGGCAAGAAGCAAGAGGAAAGAGGCAAGAGGCAAGAGGCAAGAGGCAAGAGGCAAGAGGCAAGAGGCAAGAGGCAAGAGGCAAGAGGCAAGAGGCAAGAGGCAAGAGGCAAGAGGCAAGAGGGAAAAAATCCTGTGTACCTCATTAGGCTATAAAGCGCTATAACCAGATATACACCAGATATACACCAGATATACAGTGGCACAGAAACAAAGTGTCAATTCCTATTGACAGCTTATCATAACAGTTGTTATCATTAACATAACAACTGTTATGAGGTTAGACTAATGCACTCTGAGCTTACTTGTCCCTCTCCTCGCTCTGGTCTGAAAGGTTTGCTTGATCGCTTCACCGGACCAGGGGCAACCCAAGCTGAGTTGCTCATACAATTTGTACCGTCGCTGGTGGCTTTGGTAGCAGCTCCAACCTACGCCCTGACCCTCCCAATACAGTGGACCCCGTTGCAATTAGGACTGATCGCTGTTCTTGCCCTTGATTTAGTGGGGGGTGTCCTCACCAATGCTACCTCCACCGCTAAGGGTTGGTATCATCGACCGGAACAGGGTTGGCAGCAGCATTTAGGATTTGTGTCTGTTCATGTCATCCATGTCTTGTTAGTGGCGCTGCTCTTTCGTGGGGGAGATTGGGGATTTTTTATCGGTGTGTCCAGCTACCTGTTGGGGGCATCAGTCTTGATTTTGCTGTCTCCCTTGTATCTTCAACGTCCAGTGGCCCTAGGGCTTTACAGCTTAGGACTGTTGGGCGATCGCTATCTATTTCCCCCAATGCCTGGTCTGGAATGGTTTCTGCCTTTGTTTTTTCTAAAAATATTGGTCAGTCATTTGCTTAAGGAAACCCCTTATCGCCCTAGGGAAAGGCGATAAGATTTGCTGCCACTGCTCTGTGGTGTTCGACAGCAATAATTCTAGTTGTGAGGTAATTACAATGACAATAACTATTAGACATCTGGTATCTGCACTCTTGGTTTTATCGTTTGGATTGTTGGCATCTCTTGTTCCTGGTGGTTTAATTGAAACAAGGAGTTTCTCACATATTGAACCGTTGATATTGGGTATATTTAATACCTTTTTAACTTCCCTAGTAATAGTCAGCATTTTGATTGTTTACTTTATTTTAAAAGATTTGAATTGGGCGTTTATTGTGTCTGGATTATGTGCTATTTCCTATTTTATCGTATACGCCTTAGACTTAGGAACACTATTTCCAGTCTCGCCAGATCCAATGCCTCAGGCGCTATTTGTAATTGAACTATTGGGAATGATTGTTTCTCTTCCTTTACTATTTCTTTCTGTTCGAGGAGCTATGACGAGTAACAAGAGTAGTAACGATCAAGTAATGGTAAACAAACCCTATTCAAAGACGTTTGTATATTTCGCTTTCTTTTTGGTTGTTGTTGGTGTTGGCATTATCACCTTTGCTACCAAATCCGCTATGGGTAGCTAACAGTGCGTGACAAGGCGAGGTAACCCATAGCGCATAAGCACCTCAAGTCGTATTGCCACAGGTCTGTTGATTCAAAAATCCCCTGGCATAAGTGCCATGGGGAGTATCAAAGCAAATATCAAAAAAACTGCAAGTTTTTTTGATAAGCCTTCTTTGCCAAGGAGGAGTAACTTTCCAAAGACTAGTGATTAATCACTAAGTAGGATTTTTTAGTGCATCGGTGCGGACAAACACGCTAGTAGTCTGCTTACCGCGCCTTACTTTTATTTCTAGTACCTTATTCACTCCACTATTTTCAACAAGGCGCTGTAGTTGTGTAGCATTAGTAACAGGTCTTCCATCAATTTGAACAATTATGTCCCCACGACGCATACCAGCATCAGCCGCTGGTGTATCCGGCATTACTTGAACTACCAAGACACCATTGACTTCTGGTAATAGGAAAACAGAATTGGGGTCATTGTTGTTTTCTTGTGCTAGTTCCGGGGTTAGGGTTGTCATCCGAACGCCGATATATGGATGGACAACTTTTTGTCCTTGGGCTAGTTTGTTGGAAATCTCTTTGACTTTGTTGATGGGAATAGCAAAACCAATTCCCATAGCATTAGCCCGAATAGCAGTGTTGATGCCAATAACTTCCCCTGTAGCATTCAACAACGGACCACCAGAGTTTCCAGGATTAATAGCTGCATCGGTTTGAATAAAGTCTAGTCGCTTGTCAGGAATACCTGCCTGAGCACTGGAGCGTCCTATGGTGCTGACAATTCCCAAAGTCACTGTATTATCTAGCCCTAGGGGGTTACCAACAGCAATAGCCCAATCTCCAACCTGAACTTGACTGGAATCCCCTAGAGAGGCTATGGGTAAGGAAGTACCGTTAATTTTGACAACAGCTAAGTCGGTGAATTCATCCACACCCTTGACTTGACCATCAAACTTGCGCCCATCCTTGAGGGTAACGGTTACTTTATCGGCATTTTCCACAACATGGGCATTGGTCAGTAGGATGCCACTGTTGTCAATAATAAACCCAGAGCCTTGACCTTGTAAACGTCTTTCTTGGGGAATTTGGGCTGAAAAGTCATCACCGAAAAAGCGCCGGAAGAAGGGGTCATCAAAAAAGGGATCGACGCGCCTGGAAACTGTGCGCTCGGTGTCAATGCGCACCACTGCTGATCCAACCCGATTTACCGCTGCTGTTACAAAACTGCTATTACTAGCTTGCTGTGGAATCAGCAGTTGTTGGGCAATCAGTGGCGGAGTGACTGAGTCTGTGCTGGGTACAGGAGCAGCCTTGGAGGGAGATACACGATAAACGCCAACTGTCAATAAGACTCCAAGTAAGATAGCTAAGAGATAGTTACTAATTGAGCGAAGCCAAATCGAAAATTTAGTTGATGACATAGTATTATCGTATTCTTCTGGTTAATTTTGGGGAATAGTATTGCTAAGCCAATCCCACGACCTAAAACCGATGGGATTTACTTGGCTTTGGCTATTGGTTAGTAGTCAGTGGTTGCTGACCCTTAGTGTTAACCCATAACTCAAGTTTACCCTCCCTGAGATTCCTCCCACCCAGAGCCAGGAGTGGGTTTCGAGGCATATTTTAGGATTGTGGATTAGTTGCTACAAGCATCTAATCGCTATGGGTGAGAGTTAGTTCTATGACGTTAGTAGTACCTGGGGTAGTTCCAGGTGATGCTACCCCAGGGCGAGTAAATCGTCCTTGGGTAGCATCGGGAGTGAGAGAGCTTGACCTCAAGGGGTGTTCAGCCCAAGAGACCCCAACAAGTTAAGCTTAATAATTATCAATAATGATATACCCAGGAAGTTGGTTAACCTTGGACTAAGAAAACTAATAAAACCGCTATGATCTCGAAAGATAGAGAATATGCCCTGACTCAAGAGCTGAATCACAACCATAGTGAACATACTCATGGTCACGTTCATGATGAAGAATCTCTGAGGCGAATTATCAATCGCCTGTCTCGAATCGAGGGGCATATTCGAGGGATTAAAACTATGGTGCAAGAAAGTCGCCCCTGTCCTGATGTTTTGGTACAGATTGCTGCAGTTCGAGGGGCTTTGGATAAAGTGGCACGAATTATCCTTGATGAACATTTAAGCGAGTGTATCGGTCGAGCCGCTGAGCAGGGCAACATTGAGGTAGAAATTGAGGAGTTGAAGGCGGCTTTAGATCAATTTTTACGTTAGGAGTCAGAGGCTCTATGCTGCTCTAGAAACTGACGTAGCCTCATCAAACTTAAGGTTTGACCCCAATTCAACGGTAACAAAGACACCCCTTCTAGGCGAGATTGTACCCAACCATCTCCCCAATACCATTCATGATAACCATCAATTCCCTGACTCAAGAGCAGTCTTAAACAGTTCGGCTGAACAAGCTCAACCTTGTGTTGTACTGCTACTGGCCCGATGGAAGAAGTAAAGGTCAATCCTAAATCGAGCTGTTCGGGTAACTTGGAAGATAAATTCTCTGGCCACAACCACTGGTTCAGTTGCGCGGTATAGAGCAGACTGTCCCGGATAACATTTTGTGGTGCTTCGACTTCAATCCTCAGATGACTTTTTTGAAAGATTCCTAGCATTTTGGTATTTATCGTCCTTATTCGTAGGAAATATTTGTAAGCTTCCCCACGGTTGGAAGCCGGGGGCTTTCCCGGATCCCAGAGCGTGTTGGTTTCAGTAGCCCTAGCAGACTTAACGCGCCTAAACTCGTTATTGATTGAATTTAAGGGTTAAGCGCCGAACCTCCAGCCTGGCTTACTCTACAGATGCGAGGGATTCCTCGCATCTGTAGCTTCTACAACCGAGTCAATTCTCGGACAGCCCCAATACTTCGTTTTACGCATCACTCGCCGATACTAACCTACTGGCTTAGCCGTTTCTCCGAAGTTAAGAGTGCCTTAGCTCATTTCAGTTATATATATTCTACCAGAAAATACTGGCTATTCCGAAAGATTTCGACGCCAACCTCAAGGGTATTGAACCCTTGACCATTCGGTCACGCTGCGCGAACGGTTGGCTACGGGGGATTATCCCCCGAGCCCCCTATTTTTGGTGATTAGTGTGACTGAGCCGATCAACAACAGTTCAAATTAACCAGAACTGATCAAACCCTTGTTGCTACAGTAACTTGTTTCCCTACCAGGACGCTAATTCCAAAAGATTTTAAGCTCAGTGATTGCTTGGGGTATGCTACCAGTGTGCGATTTGTTGGTTAGAAACCTTATCCTGAAAAGGATTTGGGGGATTAACCTCAGATAGAAATATCTGAAACTTGTTAGTTAAGTTGGTGAAAATCCAACCGCTGAGGAATCCAGTAGAAGCCC
>NZ_JAAHHM010000256.1:0-4862 GCF_010692445.1 Moorena sp. SIO3E8
TCACGGACGTAGGGCCAAGAGTCTTTTCCGTCTAGGTTTTGACCATCTGCGTCATCTTATCCTTAATCCTCAATCCCTTCATCAGTTCGACTTTCGGCAATCTTTACATTTTTTGTCCTGTACTTAGGTAATTCCTAATTCATTTTCCATGCCATGTAGAGCTATGTTAGCCAGTAATGGGCTGATTATTCCTCCCTGAGGTGTACCTGACTCGGTGTTATAAAATACGCCTTTATCGACGTATCCTGTCTTTAGCCATTGTTCCACCAGGTTTCTAGCTGGAAAATTTCCAATGGTTTCCAGTAGTGGTTCATGGGCAATATTATCGAAGCATCCGGAAATGTCTGCGTCTAGTACCCACCACTTTCGGTTGTTTTCACCCTTTATGTTGTTGAATATCCTTTGTCTGGCATCATGGGTACTTCTTCCGGGTCTGAATCCATATGAGGTGGGTTCAAATTTGGCTTCCCAATGTGGCTAAGCGTGCATTTTTGACTATGCCTTGTATGCATCTGTCAATCATGCCGGGTATTCCTAGTGGGCGTTTTTTTCCATTGGATTTAGGAATGTATACACGTTTGGTAGGAATTGGTTTCCAGGTTTTATAACTTTTGAGAGCATCGACCAGCTCTCCTCTGAGGTTGGGTGTGAGTTTGGCTATTTTGTCTACCCCAGGGGTATTTTTACCTTTATTAAGTTGTGCCGCCTGTCTTACGGAGATGAGTGTGTTGGAATAGCTACGCAGCATGAGGCGTTGTAACTTGTTCACCTTTTTCCAGTTGCCTTCACGAGTCGCGAGGAATATTCAAAGTCTTAATTTCCTGACTGACCGATAGGCTTTCTTCCAGTCTATGGAGTGCCATTCGGTGGTTTGTTCAGTTACGATACCGTTTTCATTTGAATTCGGTTCTATCTTTTCCATTACAATTTAGGAGTAATCAGTATTATGTTCCTCCCTCGGAATCAGTTCTGAAATTCAGCACTCTGCACGAGTTGAGGGATTTCCCTCTATCCAACCGGTTATAGGTTTATCACCCTTTCCCGTTGGTTTTCACCATGTTGGCTTTAGCTTGGTTCAGTCTTTTACCGGACTCAGAGTTATACCTCCTCTTGCGATTTGGCTACCTTAATCATCGACCTAGATTAAGGACTCAATCTCGGCTTACCCGGTTACACACAAAGGAGATGCGAACTAATGGTTGTCGTCTCTACGCCGAGTCCGTGGAGTTCTTCCGGTTATCCAATATCTACTGGATTAACCCATGGAGCTAGTATCCCCATTACCGCTTTGACAGGGATATCAATCATTACGACGCTTCGATCAACGATTCCTTTCGTCAACCTGTTAGTTCTTTCCCTAACGTTCCATTATCATGCGGTATATGCTTCTGGTTACGCATTACCCTCTAGCTGTGAGACATCACAATTCGGGAGTACCTCAGCTTGTGAGCCGTTGATATCCATCTCGTTATGCCCCTTTGGGTGGAAACTTCGCTTGAACCCTAGTGGTCTGTCAAACTCATTTTGACGGATAGTAGAAGAGTCCATCTACTAACCCATAAACTATGCCAGCCAAGCGATATATTGTCGGCCTGACTCTCGATGAACGCCAAAAACTAGAACAATTAACCCAAAAAGGTATTGCTGCTGCCCGGAAAATCAATCATGCTCGTATCCTGCTCAAAGCAGATGTCAATCACCCGGATGGGGGGTGGACAGATCAAGCCATTAGCGAGGCTTTCAATATCAGCACCCGAACCATCGAAAGGGTTCGCCAACGGTTTGTGGAAGAAAGCTTAGAGAATGCGCTCAACCCTCGTCCCAGGTCGTCATTAAAGCTGCGACGGTTAGACGGAGAGGCAGAAGCTCATTTAGTGGCAATCGCCTGCTCCAAAGCACCCCCAGGAGCTAAGCGTTGGACATTACGACTACTGGCAGACCAAATGGTGGTATTGGGATATGTACAGAGCATTTCCCATGAAAGCGTGCGACAAGTTTTAAAAAAAACGAGCTTAAGCCTTGGTTGAACCAATCTTGGGTGATTCCACCTCAAGCCAATGCTGAATTTGTCTGCCAAATGGAAGAGGTTTTACAACTGTACAAAGCGTGCCTATGACCCTGATTATCCCTTGGTTTGC
This sequence comes from Moorena sp. SIO3E8, assembly GCF_010692445.1. Lineage (NCBI taxonomy): Bacteria > Bacillati > Cyanobacteriota > Cyanophyceae > Coleofasciculales > Coleofasciculaceae > Moorena > Moorena sp. SIO3E8. The sequence continues at coordinate 2,139 of NZ_JAAHHM010000256.1, forward strand.
TTTGATGAAAGCTCGTTTCAGTTAATTTCAGAAACCCGAAAGCCAATACCTTTAGAACCTGGACAGACTGAACGTTTTGATTATGAACACAGCGCGAGAGGGAGTTTGTAATCAAATCATGTTTTTTGAGCCTTTAATAGGTTGGAGACATGTAGAAGTTACTGACCAACGCACTCAAATTGACTATGCTCAACAGATGAAGTATCTCGTCGATCAACGCTATCCCCAAGCTCAGAAAATCAGAATTGTTCAGGATAACCTCAATACCCACATTGGAGCCTCTCTTTACAAAGCCTTTATCCCGGCTGAAGCGAGACGTATTCTTGACAAGCTGGAGTTTCATTACACTCCCAAGCATGGAAGTTGGTTGAATATGGCTGAAATTGAGTTGAGTGTTTTAACCCGACAATGCCTTGACCGACGTATTCCCAAGAAGGATATGTTAAAAGAGGAAGTTGCTGCTTGGGAAAAGCGTAGAAATCAAATCTCTTCTCAAGTAGATTGGCGATTTACAACCGTTGATGCTCGGATTAAATTGAAGCGACTTTATCCGTCAATTAGTTCTTGACAGACCACTAGCTTATCGGAAGGTTACGGAACCTTCACTCCTTTGAGCGCCTTCATCGGTCGCCCATATATCTTGATTATGTCGTACTCTCAACGCCTACACCCATGGGTGGTTGTTCGCCTGTTGCCGAAAATGCAGCGGGTGGTTGTTGCTCGTTTCCGCAACCGTTCTGATGCCGAGGGGCATTTGCAGGCTCTGAAACGACTGATGCCTGATAGGAAATTTATCATTATCTTCGATATTGGTCAGCCTATAGACGCCCAGCCTATAGACGGCGAGCCTATAGACGACGAGCCTATAGAAGAAGAATCTTAAGGAGCAGGGAGTGTGGGAAGTGTGGGAGACCCAGCTCCCCAGCAATCAAATTTTAGTCCGACCCCAGAAACAGCCCTGGGCGTGGCGTTGCTGAATCCAAAAATGGTATACTAAAAATAAAACCATGGAATGCCCTAAATGTCATAGCCATAAAACTCATAAATATGGTCATCAAAGAGGAAAACAAAGATATAAATGCAACGAATGTGGACGACAATTTATAGAGGTTAAAACTGAGCGTGGTTACGATAAAAAAACTAAATCGCTCTGCTGAAAAATGTATCTAAATGGCATGGGCTTTAGAGCCATAGAAAGAGTGACTGGTGTTCACCATACCACCATAATAGGTTGGGTTAAAAAAGTTAGTTCACGCTTAAAAGATGTATGTTTCACGCTCATAAATCCCTGAAATCACTGAAATAGATGAGCTACAAACCTTTGTAAAAAAAAACAAGATTTGGGTGTGGACCGCAGCTAATAAGCACTATCCCGGGATTTTAAACTTTATAATTGGTGACCGTAGTGCTCAAACTTTTAAAAAGCTTTGGAAAATCGTAAAAGGCTGGCATAGCTTTTGGTATGTCACTGATAAATATGTTGTTTATCAAATATTTATTGATGACATTGACCATTTAACAAAAAAAAGTTATATGACTAGAATAGAGAGTGAAAATACTAGATTGAGAGTAACTTCTCAATAACCGCTGTGGGGTGAAAGAGATAGGTATAGAGTTAGCCCCCTTGTCAAGAGTGCATAAATCTGGTTAAACAAAGGTATGCTAGAAAACTCTGTGCAAGTAAAAAATGAGCAACTCAGCGACCTTCATGAGGTCGAGGAGCTGCGTGCGCTTGTCAGACAACAGGCTGAAACGATAGCAGAACTAGCCAAGCACAATCAAGAGTTAAGCAAGCGCATCCGTGAATTGGAGGAAGAGTTACGAGGGAAAAAGAAACTGAATAAAAAACCCCAACGAGCGTGCGAGTAAGCGTGGGTGAAGGGAAGCAGCTAGAACTTAAGCAAAGGAAAGGTAAACGTCCGCGCCTCAGCTAAAGGTCGTAAGAAAGATAGCTTCGTGGTGGACACCGAATGGAAAATAGAACCCTCTCAACTGCCAGTTGGGGCAAAATTTAATGGATACCGAGAATATTTGTTCCACGAACTTCCCATAGAAAGAAATAACATCCGCTTCTTGTTAGCCGAATATGTGTTACCAGGGGTCGGGGTAATTAGTGCTCAATTACCGCCACAGTATCAGCAATTCTGGACATTATGGCCCGCAACTAGTGGGATATATCTTGCACCAGTACTATCACAATCGAGTGACGCAACCAAAGATTCATGAGCAGCTACTGGAATGGGGTATCGAGATATCGGTTGGTCAAATCAATTCATACCGAGCGCGCAAAAATAGATGTGTTTCACACTCTCTCAGGCATCGGTTTTAGGGGCAGGATTAGAATGCTCAGAGTATGTTCACACCGATGATACCGGAGCACGACACAGTGGGAAGAACGGGTATTGCACGGTGATTGGTAATGAATGGTTTACTTTCTTTGCGAGCACCCCCCAGAAGACTCGACGCAACTTCTTATCGGTATTACAAGGCAATGCCCCGATTTATGTACTCAATCAGGATGCCCACCAATATGCACGCTTCCTATAAGTTAGCCGACAAGCATATGAACCGATTGAGTTTTGGTTCAACGGTGCTAGTGGGACTTTAGCAAAATTCAAGCCCAAATATAGCCCAAACTAGCTTTATAATTGACAAATACGTCCGGATTTTCCTGGAGCCAACGGACAAAACGGCAAGACATGGCACTACGAAAAGCTTCTAAAG
>NZ_JAAHHM010000257.1:0-4856 GCF_010692445.1 Moorena sp. SIO3E8
AACCTGGCTTGAAAACTCTCTGGCGAGGGCTTTCTACCTTTTACCATTTGTTTGAAGGTTCACAACTTGCTTCTACGTCCTAGTCTCTATCACTGTTTCGACTACTTTTGCCTAATGGATAGCTTAACAAGGGGGGAACTGGAGTTGAGGGCACTTCTGGAGGGAAATCAAACCATTCTCAAGCTTCCCCCTTATTAAGGGGGACGGGAGGGGGATCCCATTGCAGCACTACAGTTGCACAGGTCGCTCGTACCCAAATTATTGACAATTGGGTATCTCAGGATAAGCCAGAGCACTTGAAGACCATACGCGATCGCATTCTCAGAAATGAGCAACGGGCGAGTAGGCTGTTGGGATTGTATCAGCACGTATTAGATCAGAGTAGTATTGCTGCTGATGGCAGTGAAGAACAGACAGAATTAAAGCTATCGGGGTTGGTAGTGGAGCGGGATGGGTATTTAAAAGTTAACAACCGGATTTATGGCAGTGTTTTTGATCGCGATTGGGTTAAGCAAGAATTAGCGAGGCTGCGTCCCTATTCTGAAGCCTTTACTGCTTGGGTTGAGTCTGGGTGTCAGGATGAATCCCGTTTGTTGCGGGGGGTGGCGTTAGAGAATGCTCAAGCTTGGGCTAGGGGTAAAAGTTTGAGCGATTTGGATTATCAGTTTTTGGCTGCTGGTCAGGAATTAGACCGCAGGGTATTGGCAGAAGAAAGTCGGATATTAGCTAAGGCGAATGAGAATTTAACTATTGCCCAACAGGAAGCCAAACAGCTAATTCGCAAAGGTCGTACGAGATTTACTGTAGCTTCAGTTTTGACCATGGCTGTTACTATGGTGGCTGTGGTGATTGGTATCTACTCTGGGCAGCAAGTCAAGAAAGCACAAGAAGCACAGAAGGGTACCGCACTAGAACAGCAAGGGGCTAATATTCTACGACGCTTACTAAGGGATGACGTTCACTATAGCACCACCAGTGAAGAAGGGGTAGAGCTTTTATACTCAGCCATGAATACTGGGCAACAGCTATTTAATATCGTGAAAGATGGTCGCCCTTTGGATAAGTATCCTACCATTAGTCCTCTCTATGTTCTACACCAAAGTCTTAGTAAATTCAAAGAAAAGACAAAATTTCAAGGACATCAATCCTCGGTAAATAGTATCAGTTTTAGCCAAAATGGTCAGATGCTCGCTTCTGCATCATGGGACAAAACGGTCAGAGTTTGGGATTTAGAAGGAAATCAATTAGCTCTGTTTAAAGGACATCAATCCTCGGTAAATAGTGTCAGTTTTAGCCGAAATGGTCAGATGCTCGCTTCTGCATCATGGGACAAAAAGGTCAGACTTTGGGATTTACAAGGAAACCAATTAGCTCTGTTTAAAGGACATCAATCCCCGGTGTGGAGTGTCAGTTTTAGCCGAGATGGTCAGATGCTCGCTTCTGCATCAAAAGACAATACGGTCAGAGTTTGGAATTTAGAAGGAAATCAATTAGCACTCTTTGAAGGACATCAAGACTCGGTAAATAGTGTTAGTTTTAGCCGAGATGGTAAGGTGCTCGCTTCTGGATCATATGACAAAACGGTCAGAGTTTGGGATTTACAAGGAAATCAATTAGCACTCTTTGAAGGACATCAAGGCCCGGTAAATAGTGTCAGTTTTAGCCGAGATGGTAAGGTGCTCGCTTCTGCATCATCCGACAAAACGGTCAGAGTTTGGGATTTACAGGGAAATCAATTAGCACTCTTTGAAGGACATCAAGGCCCGGTAAATAGTGTCAGTTTTAGCCGAGATGGTCAGATGCTCGCTTCTGCATCATCCGACAAAACGGTCAGAGTTTGGGATTTACAAGGAAATCAATTAGCACTCTTTGAAGGACATCAAGACTCGGTAAATAGTGTAAGTTTTAGTCCCGATGGTAAAACCCTCGCTACGGCATCATCGGACAATACGGTCAGAGTTTGGGCGGTTGAAGATTTAGGTGAGATGCTGGCTCGGGGCTGTAAGTTGTTGGAAGATTACTTTGTGGATCATCCTGAAGATTTAGAAAACTTAGAGAAATGCCAAGATTCAGATGGCAAAATAGCTGCAGCTTCTGGTTTTGTCAAACAAGGTGAGGAGTTAGCCAAACAGGGGGATGTGGATGGTGCTATTGCTAAGTTCCAAAAAGCTAAACAATGGAATCCGGAGCTAGCATTAGAGCCACAGGTAAATGCAAAAGCGATCGCTCTTTTTACAAAAGGTGAGCAGTTAGCTAAAGAGGGGGATGTTGAGGGTGCTATTGCTAAGTTTAAAGAAGCAAAACAATGGAATCCGAAGCTAGAATTAGAACCAGATACAAAAGCCAAACAGCTAGCAGTACTCACTAAAGTTAAACGAGGTGAGTGGTTAGCAAAGCAGGGTGAATTAACCAAAGCCCTATCTCTCTATAAACAAGCACAACAACTAGATCCAAACCTAGAAATTTCTGCTTATTCTTGGAATCAAATCTGTTGGTTTGGTAACCTCCATGGATATGCTGCTGACGTGATGGATGCCTGTGAAAAAGCAGTAGCAAAAGATCCGGAAAATGGAAATATTTTGGATAGTCGTGGTTTGGCTAGGGCTTTGACTGGGGATACCGCAGGAGCAATATCAGATTTTCAGGCATATGTAGACTCGACCGACAATGATAAGTTGAAAGCAAAACGGCAAAAATGGATAGATGAGCTCCGGGCTGGTAAGAATCCTTTTACGGAAGAGGTGTTGAAGGGTTTACTTGAGGAGGAAGGGTGGCAATAGGCAATAGGCAATAGGCAATAGGCTGTGGAACTGGCATCTTGCCAGTGTCATGCTTATTGTCGGGCGGGCAGGATGCCCACTCTACTGCTATTGAAACTGGCAGTAGAACTGGCATCTTGCCAGTGTCCATAGATAGTCGGGCGGGCAGGATGCCCACTCTACTGCTATTGATTAGGCAAGAGGCAAGAGGCAAGAGGCAATAGTTTCCCTGCTCCCGACTCCCGACTCCCGACTCCCGATTCCCGACTCCCGAAAAATTTGTAACAAAATTTTTCAAAATATGTTATAATATAATATTTTTGTGCTATAGTATAAGAGTGGGCGCTGAGACGCCCAGAGTCAAGAGCTAGCCCGGCGAGTGTCCAAAATCAACGGGCTAGCTCTGGCTCCCCTAAAAAAGGAGACAATTTGATTATGAGTTATTGTGAACGCCTTCATCCATGGGTGGTCATTAGGCTGTTACCACAAATGCAGCGAGTTGTTGTTGCTCGCTTCCGCAATCGATCGGATGCCGAGGGACATTTGTGGGCCCTGAAACGATTAATGCCCGATGCGGAATTTATAATTATTTTTGATGTTGGTAAGAATCCAATGGATCAGGAATCGTAAATTATCAATAGTAGGGAACAGGGAACAGGCAACAGGGAACAGGGGATCAGGAGGGAGATTACCTAGGAAAATGTTGTTTTTTGATAACTGATTGTAGCGTTTCTCGCAGTTATCAGGTACATTATTCTTTGACCTTGATTCCCTGTTTTGATTAAGCGATCGCTATTCCATTTCCCTGCTCCCTGGTCCCTGCTCCCTGCCTTACAAGGGTAGGTTTTTTACAAAGGGGCGAGTAGGTACTTTGATTGTCTTGATGCAGTCGCTCATGGGGGAAACCCCCAAGACCGCGCTGCATCGCTACGTATAAATTACTCAAAATATGTATCAAAATACACACTAATGTCCGGGATAATTCTCCCCATTTCCCGCTTTTCCCGATTCCCGATTCCCGATTCCCGATTCCCGATTCCCGATTCCCGATTCCCGACTCCCGACCCAAATGTAAAAAACCTACCCCTGTGAGCTGCTCCCTGCTCCCTAAAACCCAAATATTTGTACCTCATGGGTATAAGACTTGCTATATTTTGTTTGTACTTGACATATTACGCTAACCGTGTTAGCGTAATTATATAACAGAAGAGGTCGAGTTCTGATGATCATACTTGAGTTTAAAGCCTACGGTAAACCCCATCAATATCAAGCTATAAACGAAGCAATTCGGACGGTTAAATTTATCCGGAATAGCTGCATTCGTTTATGGATAGATAACAAAGGGACAGGGAAATACGACCTTAGCAAGTACTGCAAAATACTAGCTAAAAAATTCCCGTTTGCCAATGAACTAAACTCTACTGCTCGACAAGCTGCGGCTGAAAGAGCATGGTCATCAATTTCTCGCTTCTTTGAAAACTGCAAGAAAAAAGTACCTGGCAAGAAAGGCTATCCTCGTTTTCAGAAACACTGTAGGTCGGTTGAGTATAAGCAATCAGGATGGAAACTTTCCCCTGACAAGAAAACAATTACATTCAGTGACAAGAAAGGAATAGGGAAGTTAAAACTCAAGGGTACCTGGGACTTATGGCGCTTTGACAAAAAGCAAATCAAACGGGTTCGCATTTTTAAAAGGGCTGATGGTTATTATGTTCAGTTTTGCATCTCTGTGACGAACGAAGAACAATTAGACCCGGTTGACGCTACTGTAGGATTGGACGTAGGACTAAAAGAATTCTATACCGATTCTAGGGGAAATACTGAACCCAATCCCATATTTTACCGTAAAGGAGAAAAGCGACTAAAGTTTTACCAACGTCGAGTTTCTCGAAAAAAGAAAGGCTCTGCTAACCGTAAGAAGGCCGTTAATAGATTAGGTAAACAGCACCTCAAAATAAGTAGGCAGCGTAAAGAACATGCCAAGAGACTGGCTAGAAGTTACCGCAAGAAGAGTGCAGCCTTTATAGTTGGTAGGCTATGCATCAAAGGTAACAGGTTTTGTTGTAAGGCTGCACTCTTCTAAGGTTTCGTCTCCGG
>NZ_JAAHHM010000258.1:0-4852 GCF_010692445.1 Moorena sp. SIO3E8
GTTCTTTTAGCTCTTGCTTTTCTTCCGGACTCAAGTTCATGAGTTTTAGTAATTATTAGAAACTATTTATCATTAATAATATCATGATATCATGATTTTGGTATTTTTGCAAAACTGAGATGCACCCTGCTTGCTTCTTCTTTGGTATCCTCTGGTAGCTCTGCCCCTTGTACAAGCTTATCCAGCTCTACTAATAGCTCAATAACCTGCTCTTTTGTTAGGGGTTCTTCGGTTGATGCAGTACCTTGACTTTGGGTTACTTGATTTTTGTCACCTTTAATATTTTGACTATTGTCACCTTGAATGGCTCGGTTCTTGTTACCTTGTAGGTTGTTGACTTTACCGCCTACGGAACCACCTACAGAAAATCCACCGGGATTGTTTGTCATAATACCTACCTGTTCAACTTGTGTGTTTGTCTAAGAGCTAGGATGCTGTAGAGGATGCGTTCGCGTAGCGTGGCCCAAAGGCCAATCGCAAAACTCCAGCAACTGTTATCTCTTCGTAACTTCAGCTACTGGAGGAGCGAATCCGGATCACTAACAAAAATTTAAATATCATACTTTTAGCCATAAGTTGATTTAGGGTGGGCAGTGCAGCAGTATTAAACTAAAAACCGCTATACAATCGAATCGGCGGCATTGATCATAAAAGGAAAACCAAGATATGAAAGCCATAGGATATAATCAGGCTGGACCAATCACTGCACCAGACGCGCTGATCGAATTTGAAACCGAAACACCGGAATTAGGGGCACAGGACCTGTTGGTGGAGGTTCGGGGAATTTCGGTCAATCCTGTGGACGTGAAAGTGCGCGCCAAGATGGCACCGGAAAAGGGCACCAAGGTCATTGGCTATGATGCCGCAGGTGTTGTTCGAGAAGTTGGCAGCGATGTCAGCAAATTTAAAGTAGGTGATGAAGTCTATTATGCCGGTGATATCACTCGACCGGGCACCAACTCCGAGCTCCATGCTGTTGATGAGCGGATTGTCGGGAAAAAGCCCAAATCTCTTGGCTTTGCCGAAGCAGCTGGTTTTCCACTGACCTCCATTACCGCCTGGGAAATCCTGTTCGACTGCCTCGGGATCAAAGAAGGAGAAGGCAAGGGCGAGAGTATACTGATTATCGGTGGCGCGGGAGGTGTTGGGTCAATCCTGATTCAACTTGCCAAGAAACTCACCGGGTTGACTGCGATCGCAACTGCATCTCGTCCGGAAACCATCGAGTGGGTTCAAAAGATGGGTGCCGACCATGTGATCAATCACCGCCAGTCCCTTGTTGATCAAATCAAGGAATTGGGACTCGAGCCCCGCTACGTTGCTTCCCTTTCAGGATCAGACGGACATTTTCCTGCCATTATCGAGCTGATCAAGCCTCGCGGTCATATTGCACTAATTGATGACCCTCAGTCCCTAGACATGAAATTGATCAAACCCAAAGCCCTAAGCTTCAGCTGGGAGTTCATGTTTACTCGCTCGATGTTTCAAACGGAGGACATCGAAAAACAGCATGAATTGCTGAATCGGGTCTCGGAGCTGATTGACAATGGCACGCTAATTTCCACTGTGACCAACAATCTCGGAAAAATCAGTGTGGAAACCCTCAAGACGGCTCATTCGCAGCAAGAGAGCGGTCGTGCCATTGGCAAAAATGTCCTCGACGGCTTTAACTAAGAGGATATCTGAAAAGTTTTTTTATACTGAATTTTGCCCCCCTAGCCCCCCAAATTTGGGGGAAAAAAGAGTCCATTTGTTTCTAAAAGTCCCCCAAAATTGGGGGATTTAGGGGGCTTTGATGTAGCAAATGAGACTTCTCAGACAACCTCTAAGAGACCATAGCCAACGGTGGCAAGTTATCGCGATCATATTTTCAATTTTTAACTAAAACGAAGGAAACAAAAACATGGCTAAATTGACTCTTGTTGCTCATATCATAGCTAAAGCTGACAAAATTGATCTGGTAAAGACTGAGCTTAAAAAGTTGATCGACATCACTCGTGCTGAAGAGGGCTGCTTGCAATACGATTTGCATCAGAACAATGAAAATCCAGCTCACTTTATGTTTTTTGAAAATTGGGAATCCCGTGAGCTGTGGAAGAAGCATATGGGTGCCCAGCACCTGAAGGATTACATGGCTGCAACTGATGGCGCGGTTGAGGAATTCACTTTCAATGAAATGACGCAAATAGGCTAGGGAATATAGAATTTAGAATGTAGATAAATCAAAATTTATCCCTTTTGCATTTTGAATTTTTCCTTGTCTTCACCAAGGTTTATGAGACTTATGCAAGAGGTCTAATAATGATGTCAAAGTCCCCCAGAATTGGGGGATTTAGGGGGCAAATTCGTAAGTCCTGTAGCATCCGCGAATATAGAATTTGGAATTTACCATTCTAAATTCTATATTCTAACAGACAACACCCCTTTACCGAACAACCTTAGAACAAAGTTGATTCAATAACTCCTTGGGAATTGCCTCGAAATTCTCCAAAAGGAAATCCATTAAAGCCAAATGGTATAAGGAATCGGCACTAGGACTTTTATAGCGAGCACCTTGAGCCAGCCAGCTATTAACCGCGTAAGTTGAGCGGCAGCAGATTTGACCGATGTGGTCTTGATTGACTTGCCATTTGCGGTAAAAGGCCTGGGGAGTCATGGACAGTCGGCAGTTGCTGTATAGGTAGATCAAAATTTCCTCTCGCTCAGTGATAGCACGAGGCATTGAATCTGGGCGTGTGGATTGGCTCTCAGCAATTTGCGCAAGCCGGTCTAGGGCTCGCTGACAGTGAACCAGATGATCTACTGACCGTTTGTTTGGCATCATAGGAATTACCTCACACATAGCTTGTGCCTGGGGATAAAGCCGCGCTTTGGCCTGCATGCGAGAAGCGCGGCTTTTTGTCCAGAAATCTTATCGAAATATCAGACATTTTTATTATTACTAATATCTCGGAAAAAATCAAGAATATTTTTTTAAATTAAACATTTTATTACAAACAAAAAAATGACGATAGGGGTTATAGTTTAGAGTTAAAAATTTCACCTATAAGCTATCAGTTTATATCCTAATAATATACACATTATTTTTTCCCGATTCCCGATTCCCGATTCCCGATTCCCGATTCCCTACTCCCTACTCCCTCAAAAATTTACAACTATTATATAATGAATAAATCCTGAGCAATTATTGAATAAAAACGATGGAAAAAGCGACATTTGGTGGTGGTTGTTTCTGGGGAGTAGAAGCAGCATTTCGGAAAGTGAAGGGAGTAGTCTCAACTTCTGTTGGTTATATGGGGGGACATTTTCCTAACCCATGCTATCTAGATGTATTATCAAGAATAACCGGTCACGCGGAAGTGGCACAGGTGGAGTATGACCCGGAAAAAGTTAGCTATGAACAATTACTTGACGTGTTTTGGTCTATCCATGACCCTACGACATTGAACCGCCAAGGTCCTGATCGAGGAGAACAGTATCGATCCGTGATATTTTTCCACAATCAGGAACAAGAAGCGCTAGCAAGACGGTCAAAACAAAAGCTGCAAGTTTCTGGTAAGTTTGATAAGGATATTGTTACCGAGATTAAGCCAGCTTCCGACTATTATTTAGCTGATGACTATCATCAACAGTATTTTGAAAAAAAGCAGCGGTCTTTAACGTAGATATTGCAGGATATAATAGGGAATAGGGAATAGGGAATAGGGAATAGGGAATAGGGAATAGGGAATAGGGAACTGGAGTTTAGCTTAAGGGGAATTTTATTATAATTTTTGCCTAATTCCATGCATTAGAGGTTGTCTGAGAAGTCTCATTTGCTACATTTAAGCCCCCTAAATCCCCCGAGCGAGCAATCCCTCGCTCGGGGGACTTTTAGCAATAAATGGATTCTTGTTCCCCCCAGAATTGGGGGGCTAGGGGGGCAAAGTTCAGTATCAAAAAACTTTTCAGATATCCTCTTAAGATGCACCCAGCTTCTGGGTGCATATCATGACTTTTCTACTTAGGAATCGAGCACCAATAAAAATTAAGCTAGTGCAGATGGATCACCAAAAATAAACCTATCTGCACTCAATTGACCAGGAATAACACCTTCGAGAATAGCTAATGATTGACCATTAATGCTAATCACTGCCCCAAGATTATTTTGAGTAATTTCTAATTCCTCGAAACTGGAGATAATTTGGCTCAAATCAATCAAGTCACGGTTAGTGTTAAAGTCAGTGATTATATCAGTTCCGACCATGACACCTTCATAAACAAAAATATCATTACCCAGACCACCTGTCAGTAAATCCTGACCAGAACCACCGATCAGAGTATCATTACCAAAACCACCAAGGAGAGTATCATCACCATTGTTGCCTTCTAGAGAGTCAGTACCAGCACCTCCATCTAGGCTATCGTTATCATTGCCTCCCAGCAGAGTATCATTACTAAAACCACCAAGGAGAGTATCATCACCATTGTTGCCTTCTAGAGAGTCGGTACCAGCACCTCCATCTAGGCTATCGTTATCATTCCCTCCCAGCAGAGTATCATTACTAAAACCACCAAGGAGAGTATCATTACCATTGTTGCCTTCTAGAGAGTCGGTACCAGCACCTCCATCTAGGCTATCGTTATCATTGCCTCCCAGCAGAATATCATTACTAAAACCACCAAGGAGAGTATCGTTGCCACCGTTTCCAAATAAAGTATCTGAACCACCTAGTCCTTCAATGGTATACTACTCCTAAATGATAATAGAGAAAGCCTCATAAGTGCCTAAATTAGGCATAGTAAATAATCGATATTCAATAAATAATTCAAATAATTTCTTAGTGAGCTTGAAAGATTGACATCGTTGATG